>JAZSBH010000133.1:0-5545 GCA_045602325.1 Eubacteriales bacterium
GCGCCAACATCGCGGTTGGTTGCCTGTTTGGCAGAAGCCCAAAGTTTTTCTTTATCCGACAAGAAAAAATAGCAACTTTTGGCAGAAGCAAGGGGCGAGTTCCGCGCGGGCGGCGCTCCGCCGTTCGTGCGGGCAAGTGGGTCTTGGCGAGTTTCCGCGCAATCAACACATTTTGCGAAAAGCAAAATGTGTGCGCTATTTAGGTGGTGGGTTTCTTAAGGGAGGCACCGTGGGTGACTCCCTTAAGTGGCGTTCTTTCCGTCGCTTTCTGTTGCCATGGACAGAAAGCGACATGAACTTATCGGTTCGATAAACTGCAATTTACTTGACGAACTCGCGGGCGACCTTACCGAGTCTCGCCACGCCCTCTTTGATCTGCTCGTCGCTGGGGGTGGAGTAATTCAGACGGAAGGACATAGAGCCCTCGGTGACGTCGCAGTTGAAGGTAGCACCGGGGACGATCATGAGCTTTTCGGCTATGCAGGCCTTGAGGAAGGCGGCGGCGTCCACCCCGTCGGGCAGGGTGACCCAGATGAACAGACCGCCCTCGGGACGGGTGAACTTGACCGAGGAGGGAAGCTCCCGCTCCAGGCAGTCCAGCATGAGGCGGCACTTGCGGCCGTAGACCTCGCGGATCATGGAAATGTGGGCGTCGAGATCGCACTCGGTCATGAACTTGTAGCAGAGCATCTGGAAGAACTGGTTGGTGTGGACGTCCTCGGACTGCTTGGCCACCACCATCTTGGCGGCGACCTCCTCGGGGGCGACCACAAAGCCCACCCGCATACCCGCCGAGAGGATCTTGGAGAAGGAGGAGCAGTAGATGACCAGCCCCTCGGTGTCGAAGGACTTGATGGTGGGGATCTCGGTGCCGGCAAAGCGGAGCTCACCGTAGGGGTTATCCTCCAGGATCATGAGGCCGTACTTCTTGCAGACCTCGTAGATGGCCTTGCGCTTTGCAAGAGACGTGGTGATGCCCGCGGGATTCTGGAAGGTGGGGATGATGTAGAGAAGCTTGGCGTTGGGGGTCGCCTTGATGGTTGCCTCCAGGGCCTCCACGTTCATGCCGTCGTCCTCAATCGGAACCCCTACGGTATTGTAGCCGCAGGAGCGGAAGGCGTTCAGCCCCCCGATGAAGGTGGGATTCTCGCAGATGACGGTGTCGCCCTCGTTGCAGAAGACCTTAGCGGCCAGCTCGATACCCTGGTTGCCGCCCGAAACGATGATGGTGGTGTCGTTGAAGCCGTCACCGTCGGCGACAGACTTACCGATGCCCCAGACCGTCTTCTGTCTCTCGGCCACGGCGCGGCGGAGAGGCTCATAGCCGTCAGTAGCACCATACTGCAGGGCTGTGGTAGAGTCGTTTGCGAATATATCGGCGGCAAAGCGGGCGAGATCAGAGACGGGGAAGGTCTCGGGGGCGGGGTTGCCTGCGGCCAGAGTGATGGTGTCGGCGTCCTTGGGGGCTTTGAGAATTTCACGGATCGCCGAGGGCTTGAGGGAGGCGATCTTGTCGGAGAATTGATAGGTCATGGTGGGATTCCTTTCGTGGGGATGGGGGATTTATGATAGTATATTGTAGCACAAAACTGCCTTGATTGCAATAGGTTTCGCTACGAAAACCCATTTTTTCATCAAAAAAGGCCTCCGTTCGAAAGCCTTCTTCTATGATGATTCATCATTCCTTCTTATCGCCGTTCTGGAACAGCACATACCGACTCGGATCAGACGAAGCGGGAACGTAATCACTCCGCCAAAGCCCCTCGCCTCCGTCCTTGAGATATGCTTTCAGGATGGCACGGCTCATGTTGGTGATGTCGGGGCGCTCCACCGCCTCCTCGGGGGACAGAAGTAGCACCTCGCTGTTCTCAAAACCGTCGGATCGGGGCTTTCCCTCGATGTATTCCATGAGGAACACCGCGCACCATTGGTCGTCCTTGAACTGCATAGCCAGCAGGCTGTCGGCGTGAGCGCAGACCCCCGTCTCCTCGAAGATCTCCCGCTCCGCCGCAGCGGTGGGGAGCTCACCCTCCCGGACATACCCGCCGGGGAGGAGAATGCGATCCTTGGCGGTGCCGTAGGTGTGGCGGACGAGGAGGATCTTGCCTTCGATTTCGACGATCCCGCACACAGTATAATATTTGTTATTCATGACTCAATTCCTTTTCAATTTAATGATAACGCCTTCATGCAGTACGGTAAAATTTTCATCTTCATGACAAAGCATTTCCCATAGATCATCCCGGAATCCAGAAATCTCTTCTTCCGTTAGTGTTGCGCCAACACCTCGGCTTGCCACCATTCGGTCACACCAACTCTCTCTTGAAAACGGCAGTCGAAAATCCCGCTTCATAACGGTTTCAACTTGAAAGTCCTTGGTTAACCAATGGAAATCAAGTCTGTCCGAGCGCTTCATAAAACCGCTCCAATTCGGATTGTATCGCTTGATGATTGCAAAGCTCTTTCGGATTATTTCATCTTCGTCAGGCAACCAAGTAAGAAACAGGATATAAAGATTTCCGTCTTTTTTCAGAACCCGATGCAACTCCGGGAGCAGTTTTTCTTTATCAAAATAGACCCAACATTGCAAAGCTGTCACAATATCGAAACTATTATCTTCAAAGGGAAGATGATGAGCATCGGCACAGATGAAGTTTATGTTAGGTATCACCAATTTAGCCTGTTCAACCATCTCCATGGATAGATCCACACCTGTATAGTTACCACCGAATCTCTTCATATTCATCGGTAGTATACCTGTTCCCGTCCCAATGTCAAGGATCTTTTGCTCAGATTTGCCCACACCGAAAGAATTCAGCATTTCCCAAAATTCCCGCGGATATATATTCCTGCTTTTCGCATACAGCTCTGCGGTTCTGCCCCAATCAAAATTGTTACCGCCGTCAATCGTCATTTGCCTCAGCCTTTCATAATAAATTTGTTCGGAAAGATAGAATGGTGTGACGGAAAAGTTACAGCCCGAGCGATAAGCAGAAGCGGATATGCCGAAATATTTCTTGAAGCTCCGTTCAAAAACCTCCAGCGTATCAAAACCACAGGCAAAAGCAATTTCGGTAATACTTCTTTCGGTTTGTGACAGCATGATCGCGCTATTTTGAATGCGTATTATGTTGACATAACGCATAGGTGTGATCCCTGTAAAGTCCGAAAATAGTCGTGAAAATTGCGGGACGGAGTATCCTGCAATTTCCGCGAGCTCATCGAGTACCATTTTGTGGCTGAAATGATTATCTATGAATTTCAGCGCACTGCAAATAAATTTTCGTCTATCCATTCAATCACCGTGTTTATTATAGCATTTCAAAAGAGGTATTGCACGACGAATTTTATCATATTGGGAATAGTGAATCATATAGTCATGGAAAACACCCGCCACAAGCCGTGGCGGGTGTCACAAAGCAGGGAAGCATCAAACCTCGATCAGCTCATACTCCCGCGAACCAAACCCCAGCTCCGCGGCGGCCTCGACGGTGTGGACACCGTTACGGGACTCAATGCGCTCGATGAGGTGGGGACGGCCGGGGTCGGAGCTGGCGTAGACCAGATCCAGGCAGGCCTGGTCGATGGCGATGGGATCGGTGGAGACCAGAATACCAATGTCGGCAATACAGGGATCCTCGGCCACGGCACAGCAGTCGCAGTCCACCGACATATTCTTCATAACGTTGATATAGACGATATTCCCCTTGAAGAACTCCACCACTGAGGAGGCAGCGTCGGCCATGGACACCAGGAAGGAGTCGTGGTCAGCCGTCCAGATGTCCTCGGGCACACCTGCGCCGTGGATGTAGGCCTTGCCAAAGGAGGAGGCACAGCCGATGGAGAGCTGCTTCAGCGCACCGCCAAAGCCGCCCATGGGGTGTCCCTTGAAGTGGGAGAGCACCAGCATGGGGTCGTAGCTCACGATATCCTTACCCACGTAGTTCTTTTGGATGACCTTGCCGTCGGGGATCTCCAGCACCAGATCGGGGCCCTCGGCATCAAGGAGGTCTACCTTGTAGCAGTCCGTCCAGCCGTGTTCGGCGAACAGCCGGCGGTGCTTTTCGGTGGTATTGCGCATCCCCTCGTAGGCGGTGTTGCACTCCACCACGGTGCCGCCCACGTGCTCAATGACGGGCCGCCAGAAATCGGGACGCAGGAAATTCTGATTGCCCTTTTCGCCGGAATGAACCTTAATAGCCACGTTTCCGGGCAGAGTCACGCCCAGGATCTCATACATCTCGAGGACCTTCTCGGGGGTAATGACGGAGGAAAAATAAACCTTTGACTTACTCATAATTAACTCCTTACTGCCGACACGGTCAAAACCAGTAATCATGCATTTTCTGCAAAAATGCGGTGGTGAGCGGGTATTTCTCGGTCTCGGGGATCACCGAGTCGATGCCGCAACGGGCGCACAGCGCGGTCTTGCCGCCATCGACCCAATCCATGATCTCTTTGGGATGATACATGCTCTTGCAGTAAAAGCAACCGCACTTGATGCTGTTTTTCAAAGCTTTGCGGTTGTTTGTGCAAAGCTTGTGAGCCGCTTTCACATCATCCCACGGCATTCTTTCGGGCGCGCGGTAGGCGAAGCGGAAGGGTCTCCCCTGCTCGGGCTTGAAGATGGGCTCCACCATGGGCTGGACCGATTGAATGCGCTGATCCGACCCCGCATCGTAGCGGTAGAACAGACCGTCTTCGGCAGGCCCTGCGTTGATGAAGACGTGACGGGGATAGTCGCGGTACTTGTCGGGAAGCTCAGGCCCGAAGTGGTGGGAATTCCCCTCGAAGATCAGGTCTCCGGGACGCACATCTTCGGCGTTCTCAATGCGGGTAAAGCCACTCAACCGTAAAAACTCCTCCAGATTGGGGGAGAAATACAGGGGCAGACCCTTTCTCCCGGGCTGATGAGCCACATAGCCCGCCTCGTACAGCACCCATCCGCAGAAGCGGTCGCAGGAGACCAGCTTTTCGGGGCTTTCGGAGTCCTTGTCCAGAGCCGGATTCCTGTCGGCGTCTCCGTACCTGTAGCCGTTGACCCGCATATAGTCGGCCACATCCTTGGCGTGGTACAGGATGTGGGAGGCCACGAAGGAGCCCGCGGGGGAGTAGATTTTGTTGCCGTTCCCGTCGCAAACACAGTAGCCGTAGACCGACTTTTCCTCTGCGGCGGCCTTGGCGGCGTTCAGATCGTCGTATGCATCGGGCAGACGGCTCTCGTCGCCGTGGTAGGGGATGAAGAGGTAGAACATGGCGGCCTCCTTTGATTCAAATTTGGGTTTATCGGCCAGAGGCCCTGCCCCTGGACCCCGCCAGAAACCCTTTTGAAAAAGGGTTTCTGGACTTCCTAAAACTTTAAAAGCAGTAGTAAATAATCCTTATTTAAAGTTTTTGAGATTCCAAAGAACTTTTTTCAAAAAGTTCTTTGGTGGGGATTCGGGGGCAAAGCCCCCGATAAACTGTAGGCCACCTCTAAAAACCACTCAAAAAACAAGCGGGCAATAGAGGACTAAGCCAAAAATTGCAAAAATAACGGTTTATC
>JAZSBH010000134.1:0-16266 GCA_045602325.1 Eubacteriales bacterium
TCCTTGGAAATCCATCCCCCTGATCTGCGCGCCATTTCGCTTTTGCGAAATGGCTTTACGCGCTGTTAAGTCGCAGTTTGCCGTATAGCCGCAATGTTGGCGGAGCGCCAACATTGCGGTTGGTCGCCCGTTTGGTGGCTAACCAAGGGTTTCTCGTGCCCAATAAGAAAAACAGCGACTTTGGGGCAGAGGCCGAGGGGTGAGTTCCGCGCGGACGGCGCTCCGCCGTTCGTGCGGGTGTCCGGGTCTTGGCGACCATGCGCGCGATCAACACATTTCGTCTGCTGGCGAAATGTGTGCGCTGTTTAGGTGGTGGATTTCTTAAGGGAGGCACCGTGGGTGACTCCCTTAAGTGGCGCTCTTTCGGTCCCTTTCTCTCGACAGGGAGAGAAAGGGACATAACTCCCCGTTAAACTGCAATTTGCCGATATTCCTTACTCAAACCCGTAACAGCTCTTTCCCATGGACCCCTCGATCCGCAAAAGCCGATTGTACTTGGCCACCCGCTCGGTGCGGCAGGGAGCCCCCGACTTGATGAGCGGTGCCCCCGTGGCCACCGCAATATCCGCAATGGTGGTGTCTTCGGTCTCTCCCGAGCGGTGGGAGAGGATGAAGCCGTAGCCCGCCTCCTTGGCCACCCGAATGACCTCCAGGGTCTCGGAGAGGGTGCCGATCTGGTTGGGCTTGATGAGGATGGCGTTGCCCGCACCGACGGCGATGCCCTCCTTCAGCCGTGCCGTGTTGGTTACGAACAGATCGTCCCCCACCAGCTTGACCTTGCCGCCCAGCCGAGCCGTCAACTCCGCCCAGCCGGCAAAGTCGGACTGATCCAATCCGTCCTCAATGGACAGGATGGGAAAGCGGTTGCAGTAGCTTGCCCATTTTTCAATGAGGGCATCCCGTGTCAGGGTCTCACCGCACTTGGGTAGGGTATAGATCTCCTGCTTGCGGTTACCCGACAGGGCTTTTTCCATATTTCCCGCCTCGTCTCGGCTCCCTGCGTACCACTCCGACGCCGCCACGTCCAGAGAAATCTTGACCTGATCGGTGTCATACCCTGCCGTCTCGATGGCACGGACGAGATACTCAATGGCCGCCTCGTCGGAGCCTAAATCGGGGGCAAAGCCGCCCTCGTCACCCACGGCGGTGGACAGCCCATCGGTTTTCAAGAGTTTACCCAAGGCGTGATAGATCTCGCTCCCCCAACGAAGGGCCTCGGCAAAGGAGGGGGCGCCTACGGGGACGATCATGAACTCCTGAATGTCCATGTTGTTGGAGGCATGGGCGCCGCCGTTGAGCACGTTCATCATGGGAATGGGCAGATGGTGGGGCTCCACACCGCCCAGGTAGCGGTAGAGGGGCATCCGATACCAGTTGGCCGCTGCCCGCGCCGTGGCCAGGGACACCGCCAGCAGGGCGTTTGCTCCCAGCTTGGACTTGTTTTCCGTGCCATCCAGATGGAGTAGGGCACGGTCTACATCCTCCTGATCCGAGGCGTTCATCCCCGACAGGGCAGGGGAGAGAATGTCGCAGACGTTGCAGACGGCCTCCTTGACCCCCTTGCCGTCGTAGCGCTTCTTGTCGCCGTCCCGAAGCTCGTGGGCCTCGTAAATACCTGTGGATGCCCCCGAGGGGACACTGGCCACGCCGACCGTGCCGTCGGTCAGCACCACGGTGGCCTCCACCGTGGGCTTGCCGCGGGAGTCCAGAATCTCCCGTCCACAGCATTTCAGAATCTGGGGTTTCGTCATAAAATACCTGCCTTTCCGCGGGAAACCCGCTGACTGATGGATAGAAATAGTATGGGATGAATTGGCGGTTTGCATACACGCCGCGAAAAATCTTCCGTATCCCCCGACTTGACAGACAGGGACACCTGTGATATAATAGGAACAGAAAAAGAGAATCCTTTTGGAAAGGACGTATTTGTATGGCCAAGATTACCTGGAAGGGAAGTGCTCTCCTCGCTCCCGTGCCCCCCGTCATGGTTACCTGCGGGGATATGGAAAAATCCAATATTATCACCGTCGGTTGGACGGGGATCGTCAATACCCACCCGCCGCGTGTTTCCATCGCTGTCCGTCCTACCCGCCATTCCTATCAGATCATCAAAGAAAGCGGTGAGTTTATCATACACCTTACCCCGGCAAGGCTTGTCCGTGAATGCGACTACTGCGGGATTTTTACGGGAGCCAAGGTAGATAAATTCAAGAAAACGGGACTTCACAAAGCACCTGCATCGGTCGTGGCCTGTCCTCTCATTGAAGAATGTCCTCTTGCCCTGGAGTGCAAGGTCATCGACATCCTCCCCCAGGGCACTCACGACCTCTTTTTGGCCGAGGTGGTGGCAGTAGATGTGGAGGACTCCATCTTGGATGAGAATGGAAAACTCTGTATGGATCGCGCCGGGCTGGCTGCGTATGCTCACGGTGAGTATTTTGCCCTGGGCGAGAAGATCGGAACCTTCGGCTTTTCTGCGGCGAAGAATAAAAAGCGAAAGGGAAGCGCTCCCGCCAAGAAACCGGGTGCTCCCGCTAAAGGAAACGGTAAATAAGAAATAACATCCAATCCCCGTATATAATGTTCTTGAAAGGGGTGTGGGGGAAACTTCTTTTAGGAAGTTCCCCCACACGTTTTCTATGCTTTGTCATCCTCACCCGACAGGGGATTGTGGCGCATGGCCTCCTCCATGTTGCGATTGCTGACGTGGGTGTAGATCTGGGTGGTGTTGAGCTGCTCATGCCCTAAAATATCCTTGAGCACGCGGATATCCACCGCTCCCGACTGATACATCAGGGTGGCGGCGGTGTGGCGGAGCTTGTGGACCGAGTAATGCTTGGATTCCAGCCCTGCCAGCTTAAGGTATTTCTGCACCGTCACCTGTACCCCCTGAATGGAGAGCCTTGCCATGCGGTTGGATAGGAACAGGGCCCTGTCGGTACACTTGATGTATTTTTCGCTCTTACGGATGGATAAGTAGTTTTTCAAAGCATCCCGGCAGGCTTCGTTCAAATAAATGATGCGCTCCTTGTTGCCCTTACCCAATACCCGCAGGGAACGAAGCTCGGTGTCGATATCCTGCAGATTGATGCCTACCAGCTCGCCCACACGCATGCCGCAGTTGAGGAACAGGGTGATCATGCAGAAGTCTCGTTCGCGGTTCGGGGATTCGGTATCGTTCAGCACCGCCGAGAGCAGAGCACGTGCCTCATCCAGGGACAGGAACTTGGGGAGGGCCTTTTTCTTCTTGGGGGAATCAATATTGGCGGCGGGGTTGTCCTCCAGATAGCCCCGTTTGTTGACTAAAAACTTATACAGCGCCCGTATGGCTGCCAGCTTCCGCGCCTTGGCGGCGGTCTGATTCTCCCGCTCCGAGTCAGTGTAGAGCAGAAAATCAAAGATCTGATCGGTGGTAACGGCTTTGAGAAAATCCAGATCCACCGATTCTACGGTGATCTTCATGAATTCCTCGTTGTTGTGTAGGATCGCCGCGTTGCCCTCGCAGAGCAGATAGCGGAAAAAGGTGCGCAGGTCGATGAGGTACTGCTCCACGGTGCGCTGGGAACAGCCCTGGATGACGGTTTTATAACTTGCAAACTCCCGTACGATGGGAGAAAATTCGCTGACATCGATCTCGTGACGCATGGAACATACCACCTTTCAGCCAAAATTCACAATGTCTATTATACTGAATTTTTCGACGAAATAGTGGACAAAGTGTAAACATTTCGCTCCGCTCATGAAATTGTCACAATTCATTATTATTTTGTCACAAATAGGTGTAAAAGTGGAAACATTTATTCGGTATAATAAAAAACAATGTATGAAACGGAGTGTATACCCATGAAAGCATTCTTTGAACGATATTCCTATGACAGCGTCCGCATGCTGCTCAATCAGATCGCCATATCCATGTTCGGTTTTGCATTGGCTATGACAGCAGGGAAGGCTGAGAGTGATAGTCTTCTGCTTTGGAGCAGTATTGCGTCCATTCTCTTTTATCTGGCCCTTATCTACGGTGTTGCCTGGAAGGCAGGCTCGGGGGATAAGCTCAGCATCGAATACGGGAAGATCCCCTTCAAGCCGTTCCGCGGTCTTGCGATCTCCCTGGTTGCCAATTCAATCAATCTGTTGTTGGCAGTACTTATCATGATTGGTGCGT
The DNA here is from genome assembly GCA_045602325.1 of Eubacteriales bacterium. Lineage (GTDB taxonomy): Bacteria > Bacillota > Clostridia > Oscillospirales > CAG-272 > CAMEON01. Next base: position 4,163 of record JAZSBH010000134.1, read on the forward strand.
TGGCCAACGTACCTGTTCTGGAGGACATTCCCAACGTTGTTGCTATTCTTTCCCAGGGGATGTATCAGGGTGTTTTGGCCGTGGTCACGGTGGACGGTGTGCCCTTGAACGATTTGTGGTGGGTCTATTTCCTCATCACGATCCCCGCCATGCTGGTCTCCTTCGTGGGCTATATCGCAGGCGCCAAGGATTTCCATGTCACCAATATGGGAATTCCCGAGCTTCCCGAGTCCGATCGCCCCTCCCGTAAGGAGCTGAAGGAGCAGAGGGAACTGGAAAAGAAGAACCGCAAGTGATCTTTCGGAATTTTGCACAGTTCAGACTCGAAAAAACTTTGCATATTTTCCAAACTTTTTTTGAAAAAGCTCTTGCAATTTTGAAAAGTTTATGGTATAATACATGCTGTTGTCTTATGTTGTAGGCGTGTCATAACCTGACAGGCCCGAAATCATAGTAAGGAGGTGTCAAGTAATGGCAAAATGCAGTATCTGCGGAAAGGGTGTTGTCTACGGTCAGAATGTGTCTCACTCCAACCGTAAAACCAATCGCACCTGGAAGCCCAACATTCGCAAGGTCAAGGCAGTCGTGGACGGTACTCACAAGACCGTCGCTGTTTGCTCCCGTTGCCTGCGTTCCGGTAAGGTTACCCGCGCTTAATTGAGCGTCGCGCTTGATTTGTGCGTGTAGGTTCCATACCCAGGAAGGATAGAAATGGGCCATTGTCGCAAAACGACGGTGGCCGATTCCTTTTTTCTGTTGCAAATTATTGCAGGATGTGGTATAATAAGGAAAATCGTGAGGAAAGGAGAATGCCGGCACCGTGAATATCCTGCATCGCCGCCCGTTGTTTTTCTGTTGCGCCCTTTTCATGCTGTCATCGGTTATGGGCTTCGCTTTGCCTGCGGCAGGGAAGTGGATCTTCGGGATTCTTCTCTTTGCCGCCGCGGTCATATTTGCCTGTGTACAGTTGCGGCACCGCGATACGTACCGTACTGTGTTGGCTGCGGTAGCAAGCCTTCTGGCGATCCTCGCCCTGTTCCAATCCCACATCACCTTCCATGGAGAAACAGTTACACGCCTCTGTGCTTTGGAGCATACCACTGTACGGGTGGAGGCCGTGGTCACCGACCGTCGGGGTTCCGGCGGTTACATAACCTCATATACCCTCTCTCTTTCCTCGGTAAACGGAGAGAAGACAGACGGTCTGGCGCTGTTGACCTGCCACTACGTTTCCGACCTCCAGCCCGGCTTCGTCGTGGATATGGAGGCCTCTGTGATCCCGCTTTCCGAGGCCACCGGCGATGGGTACGACGCCACCGCGCTTATGGGTGACGGGTATATCATCGGTCTGCTCTCCGAGACAGAGGAAACCGTCAGGATTACCAAGGAGGATAGCTCCATGCTGTCTGTGCGGACAGGGAAGCTCCGGCGTACGTTGTCCGCACGGCTGGATCTGCTGACGGGCGAGGGTGCCAAGGGACTCCCATCTGCCCTGCTCCTGGGTGACAAGTCTGCCTTATCCGACGCAGTACGGCGTGATTTTGCCCGTACGGGCGTATCCCACTTGCTGGCCATCAGCGGTCTGCACATGACCCTGCTCTTTGGTATGTTGGCTGTTTTCCTACAACTCATCCGCGTACCCAAACGGATCCGAGCGGTTTTGCTGAGGGTCAGCGCGCTTGGATATCTTCTGCTTTTGGGCTTTCCGCCTTCCGCTACCCGTGCGGTCATCATGCTGGGTGTAACCTATCTCTCCCATCTGCTCTCCATGCGTTCCGATCTCCTGACCTCCCTGGGAGTAGCGGGAGTGGTTATTTTGATCTTCACGCCGTATGCCGTCGCAGATGCGGGCTTCTGGATGTCCTTCCTGGCTACCTTGGGACTGGTTACCGTGATGCCCTTGTTCAACTCATGGTTAGCCACCCGCAAGACTTTAAGCCCGTCACCGCTATACCGCTTGGGCAGAGGGCTGGCCAAGACGGCTCTCTCCCTCCTGGTGGGCGTGGTGGCCATCAGCTTTACGCTTTTGGTTGTTGCTGTGGTCATCGGAGAGACCAGCGTCCTGTCTCCTGTTTCGACGCTTCTTTTGACACCGTTTTGCGCCGTAATCCTGGTTCTTTCTCTGCTTTGCTTGCCGTTTATGGGAACCTCAGTTGGCTTCTTTTTGGGACGCTTGGTCGAAGCCGTCTGTATCCTCATGACCGACCTGACCGCTTGGATGGCCAAGCCTTCCTGGGTGGTCATCTCCCTGCGCCACCCCGCTGTAATTCCCGTCGCGGCGGTCATGACGGTTGCGCTGATGATATTGCTGACGGTTCGTTTGCCGGCCCGCCGCCGATGGATGGTGGTTTTGCCCGTTTTCGTCGGTTGGATCGCCTTAGGTGGAATTCTCAATATCGACCGCATTTTGACTCGCGACGAGGTGGACGTGACCTACCTCCAGCCATCCAGTGCTTCGGACGCATTGGTGCTGGTATCGGGGCATGAGGGCTTCATCTGCGATCTGTCCAACGGCTCTCTGTCCTCCATGACCGCCGCCGCCCGTGAGGCCAAACAGAGAGGCGCCACCGAATTGTCGGTCTTCATGTTGACCCACTACCACATCCGCACGTCGGGGGCGTTGGTCAACCTTTTGGCGTGTGAAAGCGTCCGTGCTCTCTGGTTACCCACTCCTGCCGATGAGGAAGATTATTACCTGCTCTTGTCCTGTCTGGAGAAAGCCGAGGCCGCCGACGTTCCCGTCTACCTCTACGACGTGGGGGAATCACTGCAGGTCTTTGGCGGAGGTAGGTTGAGGCTGGAGACCGCCACCATCAAACGCTCGGTTCAACCGGTACTCCTGGTTTCGCTGGACGTATCCACCGGGGAAACAGGGAAGGACTGTCTGGTCTACTGTGGCTCTGCCGTGTTTGAAAGTGATCTGGCAGATTCTGCCGCTACATTCATTTCCTCTGCCGATACTGTCATCTTCGGCAGTCACGGCCCCCTGTTCAAAGCCCCGTATGGGGGAGAACTGGATCTCTCCGACGCCGACTCAGTCGTTTTCTCGGCCTATGGCGACGCCGCAGCGTGGTTTGATCCGGCGAGTCTGCCCGAGGATATTTCCATGTGGATGGGGCAAAAGCGTATGACTTTCCATAAAAACTGACAAATCCCTGCTGTCTTTTTGATATAATCCCCTTAGAGTAGACACTTGAAAAAACAAAAAGTTTTCAAGACGGCAGGGGCTTTGTTTGAATCTGCCGGAACGCGAAAAAAATCCCTTTGTTTCCGTCTATTTCTCCAAAACCCCTTGACCCACGGCGGAAATTTTGCTATAATATACCTATCTATATCCATTCGTCGCATGTATGGGTGATGAATGGTCGAAACGGAGGATTTTTCTATGGATCGCACCACGCTTTACGATAAGATTTACGCTTGCTGGCTGGGTAAAAACATCGGCGGTACTCTGGGTACGCCCGTGGAGGGACGCATGGAGGTCATGGATCTGACCTGGTATCCCCGCCTGGATCCCAAGGGCGCTCTCCCTAACGATGACCTGGATCTCCAGCTTCTGAATCTCCACGCCATGGAGATGTACGGAACCCACACAACCGCCGAGCACATTGCCGCCGAGTGGAGTGAGCATTGCTATTTCCCCTGGGATGAGTACGGTCATGCGGGTACAGCTATGCGGTACGGCTTTAAGCCCCCTTTCTCTGGTATGTTCGACAACCACTTTACCAACTGCATGGGCTGTCCCATCCGCTCCGAGATCTGGGCGGCCATCGCCGCAGGGAAGCCTCGTCTGGCTGCCTATTTTGCCTGGCAGGATGCCGTCGTCGATCACGCAGGCGGCGAAGGTGTCTTTGGTGAGATCTTCAACGCTGCCCTTGAGGCCGCCGCCTATGAGTCCACCGATATCCCCGCCCTCATCCGCGATGCACTGACCTATATTCCCGCTACCTCCCGTGTCCACGGTGCCGTTTCCCTCATGCTCACCATGTACGAGCAGGGCGCCGAGCTACTGGATGCCCGTGCCGCCGTGCTGGAGAAGTACGGCAGTCCCAACTTCACCGACGCACCCCAGAATATTGCGTTCGAACTGGCCGGCCTGCTGTGGGGCAAGGATTTCGAGGACGCCATCCTAAAGGTGGTCAATCTGGGCTACGATACCGACTGCACCGTGGCTACCTGCGGCGCTATCTGGGGTATCCTGTATGGCCGCGAGGGCATCTCCGAGAAGTGGTCTGCTCCCATTGGCGACGCCATTCAGGTATCCGCCGCCATCCGCGGCTTCCGTGCTCCTGCCGACCTGGACGAGCTCACCTACCGTTGTCTCACCCTCTATGATAAGCTCTGCTGTGAGAACGCCGAGAACTATACCATCACCGAGGAAGATAACTCCGATTTCGCGGTTCAGCACTTCACTCTCCCCGAGGGGGCGTGCCGCTCCGAAGCCTTCTGCGTAGACGTCCGTTACGAGGACGGTGATCCTACCGTGGCACCCGAACGTACCCAAACCCTGCACGTCACTCTGACCAACAATACTACCTGGCCTTGGACCATTGAGGCACGCATGGAGTGTCCCTACGGCCTGGCCGCCGACGTACCTGCCCAGATCGTGGTCGCGCCCGGTGAATCGGTGCTGTATAATCCCACCGTTAAAGCAGATACCAACGCTTACTACCGTGTTCCCACTGACCGCGTGTATCCCACCGTGCTGTCCATCAAACGCCTGAACTGCGGTGACCGTTGGAAGATCTACCGTATCCCGCTCACCCTGCTGGCACCCAATCGCTGGACGCTGAACGGCAAGCCTACGTTGATTCCTGCCGCTACAGTACAGTTCACCGAGCCCTCTGCTGACGGCGTATACGTGGCCGAGGCTACCCTGTGCACTCCTCCTGTGACCCGCGAGACACGTATGATCTGCAACTGTGTCTGGCCCGTTACGGTAGAGCTGGACGGTGACGTCATCATACGGACAGAAGAAAAGACCCTTTTCATGCCCGCTTATCACCGCGTTCCCTATACTCAGTGCCGAGACGGCATTCTCCAGAGAGGCTTCCATAAGGTCAAGGTTACCGTTCGTATGCCTGAGGAGGCAAGAGATATTCTGCCCATGTTCGTCATCAGCCTCAACGCCCCCGCACAGGTGACCGAGCCGGGTAACTTCTACGCCTTTATTGATGACCATTTCGCCCAGTAAACTATTTGCTATCGGAGGAAGGATATGAATCACCAAACCGATCGAACCAAGCTCAAGCGGTTTCAGAACCGCATCCGCGCCCGAAAAGGGCTGATCGGGTGTGGAACAGAGTTCAGCATCGCGTTACTCAGTAACGGAAAATTGGTGTACGCGGGGAGCAATCGTTGGGGACAGGAAGAGGCATGTTCTTGGTCAGAGGTTACCTCTCTTTCTTGCGGTCGGGATCATATTGTTGCTTTATTGGAGGATGGTTCTGTCCGTTTTACGGGGCGATGCACCGTAGAACGAGATCAAACGGATGTGATATCTTGTGCACGCAGAGTCGCTGTTGGCGCTCGACATATGGCGGTGCTGTTGAGTAACGGCCGGACAACGGTCATTGGCGATAATCGTTACGGGCAATGCAATACCGTCGATTGGCCTTCGGTGACCGACGTGGTCTGCGGGAATACGTTTACCGCTGGTCTCACCGAATTGGGACAGGTCGTTATCGTAGGCGGGACGCGTACCATCCGATACATTGTCCGCCAGTGGACAAATGTGGCAGGTATTTTTACCGATTTTGCAGGAAAAGCACTGTATGCTATAACTGCGGAGGGAAAACTTTGCTCGACCGCCCGCCTTCCCCGCCAAGTGCAGGAATGGAAAAACCTCGTGTTTGTATCCGGTAATGATAAGCAGATCTGGGCAGTAACTGCCACGGGACAGCTTCTGTCCACAGACTCTGCTATCAGTCACATGAATGCATCCAAATATTACATATCCTGTGCCGTCAGTGACACCCACGTTATTGCTCTTTCTCGGGATGGACAGGTGATTTCTGTGGGGGGAAATGACTTCGGTCAATGCAATACAGCCCGTTTTGGAACATTGTTTACGGGCTTTGAAGAATTCAGCGCGGATCGCCAGGCCAAGATTGCGCGGATGGAATCCGATGAACGCGTTTATCAAGTCCGCTTGATCGAAGCCCTTCGTTATAGAAAGCATATCGTATGCGGAGAACGCCTAACGGCTTGTATCAACGCCGACGGTCACGTACTGACATCGGTAGACCTGCCGGAAAGCAGACAATGGAGTCAGGTCAGAGACATCGCTTGCGGAAATGCCCATTTGCTCGCGCGCCATGAGTCGGGACGTGTCAGTGCGGCAGGGAACGACGTGGACGGTTGTACCGCGGTAAGCGAGTGGCAAAATGTAAAATCCATTGCCGCGAGGAAGTACCACTCGATTGGTCTTCGCGAAGATGGAGCTGTTCTGTTCTGCGGAAGGAATGACAAGGGACAGGGAGATGTGGGGGAATGGCAGAATATCCGCCAGATCTACGCTTCGGATGACTATACAGTGGGTGTGACCTACGATGGAAACGTGTTGATCGCGGGTACCCCCCCCTTCGATCCTGCGCTGATTGATGACAGGTGGAAAAATCCCATCGACGTTGTAGCGGCACAGACCCATTTGGTTTGTTTGTATGCAAATGGTCTTGTGAACTGTACCGCATATATGCCCGATGGGGACAAGGCTGTTTCCCCAACGAGCGAATGGAAGAATGTCCGTTCGATTTCAGCAGGACGTAATTTTACGGTTGGTCTCTGCTATGGTGGCCGAGTCCTGTCTGCAGGGAAGAATCACTATGGACAGTGCAATACGGCTGATTGGAAGCAGGTGATCGATATTGGATGTGGAAATGACTGTGTCGTAGCATTGACTGCCGACGGCCGTATTCTGGCAACGGGTCATCAAAGAACAGAGAGTGACACCGACTGCCCCCATAGCCCGGAAACCAATCGCTGGAAGGATATCATAGCCTTCCGATGCGGCCCTGATCACACGGTTGCTATGACCCGAAGCGGTCAGATCCTTTCCTGCGGTCTGGATGAAGATAAACAGTGCAGTGCAACCGCTCATTTTACCCTTTTCCGCGATGCCAGACAGCTTTACGGCTACGGCCAATATGGCCGACAACTGGAAATGGAGATCCAGGCGAATCGATCTTCCTCCGAGTCTGCATCCGAGGTAGAGCCGCAGGAAAGACGGTTTGCAGATCGTGTAGAGGCGGCGCATGTCCTGCGCGGCAGCTTTGCTGTGGGCATGGCGCATAGCCTCTGCTTGAACCACGAGGGGCGCATTCTGGCAGAGGGGGCTAATGATTGCGGTCAATGTGATATAGCCTCTTTTCGGAGCGCTCTCTGGGTTGCCGCAGGCCCTTACCGTTCTGCCGCTATCCTTACGGATGGTCATATCGTTTTTGCAGGACGAAATTCAGACGGTCAGGGGGATACCCGCGTTCTCAATGGGGAATTGAAAGCTGCGGGGGCAGAAGCGGATTATGCCTGGAAACGGGTCTCCTGCGGGTATTCTCATACCGCCGCTCTGCGTTCCGACGGACGAGTTTTTGCCATCGGAGCCAATCCGGACGGACGGTGTGATACCCGACAATGGCGGGACATAACCGACGTTTCTTGCGGTATCCGTCATACGGTTGCCCGAAAGTCCAACGGAACCTGTGCCGCCACGGGTGACAATCACTACGGTCAGTGTGATGTTTCGCGGTGGAAAAACGTAGTCATGGTCGCAGCCGGTGAATTCCATACCGTTGCCCTCACAGCCGACCGACGCGTGCTTGCCGCGGGAGACAACCGCAGGGGCCAATGCGAGGTGGACGACCTGCGGGACGTCATCGCGATCGCCTGTCTTCCCGAAGCCACTCTTTGTGTTGGTGCTGACGGGCGGGTCACCGTTCGGGGTGGCAGTGGGGTGTTGAACTCCGCTGTAGAAGCGCTCAGCGACGTGGTTGGCATAGATGCCTGCGAGCACCGCATCGCCGCCATGACGGCAACGGGGGAACTGATCTTAATTCCCAAAAAATAGAGATGGTGGGTGTCTCACATGCATTCTGCATGTGACACACCCACGATTTTTGAGTTATGTAGAAGTTATTCTTTCTTCTTTTTCAGGATCGCAGGAAGGCAGGCAAGCAACGCCATGGCAATCCATGAAGAACTGCCCACGACAGAAAAGCATCCCGATTTACCCGGCGTTGTTGGATCCTCGTCGGTATGAGCATCATTGGCTGTGTGATCGCTTGTACCCACTTGGGTCTGGGGTTCTGTGATCGGATCGGTGGTGGCCTCTGTGGGCGGCTCGGTCTCGGGCTCCAGGAGCTCCTGCATGGGATAAACGTACTTTCCTTCCAGAATAGCATCCTTGACAGCCTCGGAGGAAGCGAAATAGATGTCCGACAGCAGCATGGTGTTACCTGCTTCGGAGGCGGCCTTCTGCCAATCGATCCGCAGGGTATTCAACTCCCCTTCAAAATCGGTGTCGGCCAGGTTGAAGACCACGTACTGCCATTCGTTGTGGGCCGTGAGCAGGGCAGTTGCTTTATTGCTTTCCTTGTTGAAGTAAAGTTCAACTGCGATGTTGTTCATGGACACGTCCTTAACTCGCAGGATGACGTAGGCCGCCTTATCGCCGCTTACGGGAGCCAGGCGCAGGGACTTACACAGATCTCCGTAGGGGAGGGTCACGTAGGGATCTGAGCTCTGAGCGGTGGACACGAAGGAGAGCACCTTGCCCTCGGTCTCGTCCTCCGTGAGCTTGACCTCGGTATCACCGCAATCGGTAAAAATCGAGGTGTCGGAAAGGGAACCCAAAAGAAGCGCACCGCTGTTCTGAATGGTGTTGGGACGCTCGTATTCGGGCACAAGTCCTTCTGCAACGGCTTTGTCTGCCAACTCGATCGAGTGCTTCTCCCACACGGCGTACAGGGTGGTATCGCCCGTCAGGGAAATGTTCTCTCCTGCTTTGAAGTCAACCTTTACGTTGTAAGGGGTCAGTGACCACCCGAGGAAGGTGTCACCCTCCAGGGTGGGTGTGGTGTCGGTCACGGTTGCCAATTCTCCAATGGTGACGGTCTGGGCTTCAGGAGCACCCTCTCCTCCGTTGGCATCGTAGGTCAGGGTATCCTCACCCACGGCTTGGATCATGAGATATAAGTATCCTTTGGGCAGATACCCCATATGTTCTCCGTAGCTTACGCGCGCATGATCTCCTTCTACTTCGTGCAGGGTCACAAGGGAGCCTGCAGGGACGGTGCAGATGCGGCCGGTGGCGCCGGGTGCTTTTTTGAGAGCGGCATTGTAGTTGTTGACCACATACTGACCGCGGGGCATTCCCTCGGCATACGAATAGTCAATGGTAGGCTCACTGCCTTCGTTGTAGGGAGGAGTACCGTAACCGATGACACAGGGATCGTTCAGGGCGTAGGAGCGCACGGTTACGTTGTTATCGGCGTTACCTTCAATGGTGAATACGTGGGTATCGGTGGTGTAGAGCACGTAGCCGATATGACCCGAGCCCGTATTCTTGCCGTCCCAGTTAAAGAAAATGAAATCGGCGGGCTTGGGGATGTACGTACCCTTGTAGGCAGCAGAATCCTGCCACATCTTCATGGCTTTGAGTTCACCGACCCATTTCCAACAACCGATCTCGGAGGACGCCTTGTCAAAATGAGCCTGATTGAGACACCAGTTGACGAAGCAGGCGCACCATTCGTAGGCGTTGTTGTTGTAGTGAGGAACCAACAGACGGGCGTACTCTATGTAGTTGGAGGAGCCACTCGTATTTCTGCCATCAAAGTCCTCGGGACTGTTACCCTCATGGTAACCAAGCTGGGAAACGGCGATACGGAGCACGTTGTTGCGATCGTTTTCAGTCAACTCCAGCATGGTGAAGTTTTGGTACCATACCGAGGTCTTATATGCCTCAGAAAAGGTATAATTGGGATCGTTGGTCAGCCAGTTCCGCATTTTGATGCCTGTACCGTGTGGTTCCAGGGCGGAAATGGCCAAGGTGGCCGACGAAGCCAGCAGAAGACCTGCCAGTAGGGAGGCCAGTGTTTTTTTGAAATTCATGGGGAAGATCGCGCCAACGGGCACATTCCTTTCGTATTTTTTCGTTTTTACGCATATTATACCATGGAAACAAGAATTTGTAAAGGGGATTTTCGCTCAAAACGGCAGATTCTGGGGGCGAGTCGCTCGACAATATCTGCCAAAATCGGGAATTATGCCCGAATCTGTCGGATTATGCCGCCTCCGATGACGGTATCGCCGTCATAGAACACAGCCGATTGCCCGTCTGCGGGGGCTCTTTGGGGCTCGTCAAAGCGGATGAGCGCGGTGTGCTCACCCGTGGGAATGACGGTGGCTAGTGCGCCCTTATGGTTGTAGCGGATCTTGACCTCACAGCGAATGGGGGCATCCGGGTTGCCAAGGGCGATCAGATTCAGATCTGCCACCGACACCTCACGCTCAAAGAGACGGTCATTCGTGGTCAATACTATCCGACGGCTCACGGGATCCTTGGATTTCACGAACATGGGCTGCCCCAGAGCGATCCCGAGACCCTTCCGTTGCCCGACGGTATAGTGTATGATGCCCTTGTGGGATCCCAGAACCCGTCCATCCTCGGTAACGTATTCGCCGGGAACAGGCTCTCTGCCTGTATATCGGGTCAAAAACGCCGCATAATCTCCGTCGGGGACGAAGCAGATATCTTGGCTGTCGCTTTTGTGGGCGGTGGCGAGGTGCAGCTCAGCCGCCATCTCCCGAATCTCGGCCTTGCGGTACTGTCCCAAGGGGAAAAGTACACGGGACAGTACCTCCTGGGAAAGCTGCCAAAGCACGTAGGTCTGATCCTTGTCGGTATCCACTGCCTTTTTGAGCAGATACCGCCCGCTCCCGCTATCGTACTCCACACGGGCGTAGTGCCCCGTGGCGATGCCGTCGGCTCCGTCTCGGAGGGCGGCGTCCAGGAGAGCACCGAACTTCAGATGCTTGTTGCAGACGATGCAGGGGTTGGGGGTCGCCCCCTCCTCGTATTCGCGGACGAAATCCCCGATGACGTGGCGGCAGAACTCCCCGCCGAAATCGTAGACGGTATGGGGGATCCCCAACCGGTCGCACACGGCACGGGCGTCCCGCACGTCCTCCTCCGACCCGCAGGGAATATCCCCTCCGCAGGGGTCAAATACGAAGCCCCCATCGTCCGAGAGTCTCATCCCGGGGCGGTACAGGGTCATGGTGGCTCCCGTGACGGTGTATCCCTCCGCAAGGAGCAGGTGCGCCATCACCGATGAGTCTACACCGCCGCTCATGGCGGCGAATACGTTTTTCATCATAACTGTCCCTCACCCCAAACATGGGTCGTCAGCTGTCCCTCCACCTGCAACCCCTCGAAATCATACTGCCGCAGAACCTCATACACCGCGATCGCCACCGAATTGGATAGATTCAGCGACCGCAGATGGTTCCGCATGGGGATGCGCACGCAGGTATCGGGATGGGCGAAGAGCAGATCCTCGGGGAGACCTCTGGTCTCCTTACCGAACATGAGAAACACCTCTTCAGGGTAGTCCACGTCGATGTGGCGGTGCTGTGCCTTGGTGGTGAAATAGTACACAGCCGCGGAGGGATTTTGGGTGTGGAAATCGTTTAGGTCGTCGTAGAAATGCACGTCCAGCTTGTCCCAGTAGTCCAGCCCCGCACGCTTCATCCTACGGTCGTCAATGGTAAAGCCAAGAGGACGGATGAGATGCAGGGAAGCACCCGTTGCCGCGCAGGTGCGGGCGATGTTGCCGGTATTCTGGGGGATTTCGGGTTCATGAAGAACAATGTTGATGTGAGGCATGGGTGATCCTTTCGTGTAGAATGGGAAATTGCAGTTTAGCGGTGAGTTATGTCCCTTTCTGTCCATGGCGACAGAAAGGGACGGAAAGAACGCCACTTAAGGAAAGTACCCACGGTACTTTCCTTAAGGATCCTATCGCCTGATCTGCGTGCCCATTTGCCAGTGGGCAAATGGGCTGATACGCTGTCAAGTCGCAGTTTGCCATGAAGCCGCACGGTCG
>JAZSBH010000135.1:0-11594 GCA_045602325.1 Eubacteriales bacterium
AGCCGAGAAGAACTCGTTTCCGCTATTGAGAATTACATACATTTTTACAATACTCGCCGATACCAGAAGCGTCTGAATTGCATGGCACCTTGCGAGTATTATTTCGCCACCGCCGCGTGACGAAAATCTCCCCCTGCTGCGGAGCAGGGGGAGATGAAAGAATCTATTTAATTTGTAAATTCTTTTGTTTTTTGGTCTGTCTACTTGACAGGGGGCACATTATCCGGCAAGAGGGGAAGTTTCTCATTCTGTTTATTCTTCTGTAAACACCCGCTTGATGGCCTCCAGATACCCATACCCGTACTTGGTATCGGGTTCCAGGTAGGAGGTCTCGGTCCACTCGTTCCAGCTGTTGATGGTAATCAGCGGCACGGGGAGGTTGTGGCTGTCCACGTACTTTTTGGCCTCGATCAGCGCTTTTTCAAAGGCCTCGGGGGTGTTATTCCGCATACCGTAGCCCACGAAGCCGCGGAAACGGGGGTTATTATCCCAGCCGATGGAAACGTGGGGGTAGAAGGGGACGGTATAGTCCCGATCCATCCGCGCCCATTCGGCCAGCACGTCGGGGATGATGTCAGCGTAGTCGCGGTTGATATCCACGAAGTGGACAAACTGATAGTTGGTCACGCTGTCAAAGCCCAGCGCGGGCACTACTTCCTTGGTAGACAGGAACTTATTGCCGTCCACGCCGCTCACGTTGTTCATACGCTCGCCCCATCCGGTCAGCTGCAACTCCAAACCCGGATGACCTGCCTTGACGGTCTCCTCGCGGAACCAATTCAAGGCGTCCTTGGTGGCCTCAATGCCGCCCAGACCCTTGACCAGATTGTCCACGTCGTAGATCATGAACAGGGGCTTGCCGTCGATCTTGTAGTAATTGGGGCGGGAGAAATACTTTTCGATGATGCGGTGCACCACCTTCTCAAACTCCACGCGATCCACCGAGCCCAGCCAGACGTTGGGATCCTGCCCTCTCCACAAAAGGTCGGACAGACGGGTATCCCAGGTATAGCCTGCGTCGTGGTTGGCCCACATGATGTAGAACTTCATCTTCTCGTTGTTGGAGGCGCCCAGGAAACCCTCATCCAGACACTGCTCCAGGAAGGGGCGGCGGTCATACCAGTACCAGTCATAGATGAAAACATTGACGCCGTGACGGACGGCCTCGTCGATCTGCATCTCCATGACCTTGGGATCGGCCTCGTCACAGCAGCCCCAGATGGGCTTGCGATCCCATTCGTAATCAGAGGGCTTGAGGGGCATACGGGAGGGGACGGACATAACAGTCTGCCACTCGCCGATACCGTCGGGCCAGAACTGGCGGGCGCGGAATTCCTTGCCGGTGTAAGAGGGCCAAATGTAGGCCGCGATGTCGTAGTTTTGCATAATGGGCTCCTTTTTTTAATTTTTTATGAGAACGATTCAGAAGCAACGCTTAACGCTTAACGGTCAGGTCAGATTCCCGTCCCCGTCCAGATCTACGGACGGGTCGAGATGGCCGCCATACTCCCCCTCGGCAGCGGCGAACAGATCCTTGAACCGAGCCAACACCTCCCGTGCCTCGTAGCGGATCTGCCCTCGGTAGGGACGCAGGTCGGCAGAAACACCCACCGCCTCCATGCCCAGCTCGCGGGCGATGTGAAGGGCGCGGTGCAGGTGATACTCCTGGGTGACGATGATGATCTTTTTCGCACCGAACATTGCTTTGGCGCGGTAGATGCTTTCGTATGTAGAGTAGCCCTCGTGGTCGAGGAAAATATCCTCGGTGGGCACGCCCATGGTAGCGGCCAGGGATTTCATGACTCCCACCTCGTTGTAGTCTCCCGTGTGGTCGCCGCTCATGAGAAGAGGCACACCCACCTCCCCTGCGGACTTGTAGAGATCACAGGCCACCGACACGCGGTCGCGGAGCATATCGCTGGGGGTTCCGTCATCCCGCACGCCGGCACCCAGGACGAGAATGCAGTCGTACTTCCCTGCCCGAAGGTCTTCCTTCAATGCAGGCACCGTGGTGATCTGATTCGATGTGGTGTCCACCATGGACACGCTGACCGTCAGGATCAGGGTGCCAAACAGAGATGCACAGAGCAGAAACAGAAGAGTTGTCTGCAAAAGGGTACGGGAAAAGGAGCGCCGCCCGCCGGGGGACTGCCGCTTGTCGGCAAGTCCCGTAAAAAAAGCAGAGAGGCGCAGTACCGCCTTGGGGATTCTGGTGGCGGACGATTGCATCTGAGTCTTTTTCACGACAGGGTACGCTCCTTTCAATGTGCGGGGAATGGGTTTATTCTTCGTCTTGGGAAACGGGGCACTTGGTTTCCAGTGCATCAGCGGCGGCTTCGAGGTAGCTGTTCTCCATCATCTCGATCCAGCCCTTATCCACCAGGGCGGCCAGCTTGTAGTCCATGGGAATCTTGCCCAAGAGGTCGTAGCCGAACTTCTCGGCGATCTCCTCGATATGGCTGTCACCGAAAACACGGATCTCCTTGCCGCAATCGGGGCAGATGACATAGCTCATGTTCTCCACCAGACCCAGCACGGGCACCTTCATCATGTCGGCCATGTGGGCGGCCTTCTGCACGATCATGGACACCAGATCCTGGGGGCTGGAGACGATCACAACGCCGTCCAGAGGCAGGGACTGGAACACGGTCAGCGGGACGTCGCCGGTTCCGGGAGGGCAGTCTACAAAGAGGTAGTCAATGTCGTTCCAGATGGTATCCGTCCAGAACTGCTTGACGGTGCCGGCAATGACGGGACCGCGCCAGATCACGGGACGGGTCACGTCCTCCAGCATGAGGTTGACCGACATGATGTCGATACCCGTGGTGGTGGAGGGGGGGATCATGCCCAGGCCATCGCCCTCAACGGGCTTGTTCAGACCGAAGGCCTTGGGAATAGAGGGGCCGGTGATATCGGCGTCCAGAATACCCACCTTGTAGCCCCGTCTCTGCATATTGACGGCCAGCATGGAGGTGACCAGGGACTTACCGACGCCGCCTTTACCGCTGCACACGCCGATGACGTGCTTGACCGAGGACAGATCGTTGGGCTTTTCAAACATTTCTTCGCGGCTCTTCTGTCGGGAGGAACAATTTGCCGAGCAGGTAGAGCAATCATGGGTGCAATTTTCAGACATTTTTCTATCTTCCTTTCGTTTGAATAATGATAAACTGTTTTAGGCGTGCCAGATGAAATCTTCCTCAATAGGCGTTCCGTCCGGCACGGGCAGAGGCGTTGAGGCGGCCAGGTCTGTAAGCTCGTCGCGGGCGGCGATGAGAGCCTCCCAGTAAGGATCGGTCAGAAAGACGTTGCCGCTCATGAGGTAGATATTCCGCAGACCGCAACCGATCTCCCAGCGGATCTTCTCCACGAAATTGGCAGGAGAGAGGGCGCCAACGGGGTAGGTGGTGGTCTCACTGAAGGCGTTCTCCACCGAGCCGATGAGGGCCAGGTGCTTTTTGATGCTTTGCTCCAAGGCGGGGCGTCCCAGGGGCTCCGAGAAGTTCCAGTCCGCAAAGTGGGACTCACCCACACGGAACAGGGCTTTCGGGAAAGCCTGTTTGATGCGGGGGATGTCGATGCCGTGGCGGCGATCACCGTTGTGCATGACCATGATACCGGGGGTCAGCCCCTTGGGGGTGGTCTCCTCCAGGAAGCGAAGAATGGAGTCGCATTGGACGGTTTCCCACGCATCCCGCACCTCGCTGCCGGGCACGCCCAGACGAACGATGTCGGCACGGCTCATACCGTCAAACTGCGGATATTTCGTGTAAAAGCGGTTCAGACAGCGCTCGCAGTAGCACCCCTGCAGATGAGGCCCCCAGGAGCCCATACGGAGGTCGTCGTCATAGAAGAGCCGGGTAAAGCCAAGCTCCTTGTGGATCTTCACCGCCTCGCGGTAGTGGTCGATCACTGCGTCGTCGATGCAGGTGGTGGTTCCCTGACGGTTGCCATCCGCTCCCACGCGGTTCTGCCAGTTTGCGGGGAGAGTAGGGTCGGCCTCGTCGCCGTTGAGGGCGTTGGAGCCGTGACCGAGGGGCACGCAGATGGCCTGTACCTCAAAGCCCTCCTCCTCCAGCATAGCCTTGGCGCGGCGGGCATCCTCGAGGGAGTTCTGCCATGCACCGTAGACGTAGTTATCCAGCCAGACCGTCTTGACCCCCGCGGCCTTCAAAAAGGGAACCTTTTTTTGGAAAAACTCGGGGTCATTTATGACATAGCTCGTCAAGAAATCGTAATGAAAATTCAGAGGATATTGGTTAGCCATGTATGGTTTCCTCCCGTAGAAATATGGTGTAATCGGGATTCATTTATTCACCATCCTGCCTTTTGAGCAGGGTATCAAAATCCCGCGTCAGCATCTCCAGGATGTCAGCCCGCTCGTGATGCCGCCTTCCGCAGGCATACGCACGGCGCGCCAGATCATCCAGAGCAGTCTCGTCGGTCAGAACCGCCGTCAGTCGGCGGCACAATTCATCCGGGCTCTCGGCTACGATGGCACAGTCGTTCTCTGCAAGGTGGCGAATGGAGGCTACGTCCCTTTTTCCATAGGCCAGAATGGGACGTGCCGCCGCCAGGTAATCCACGATCTTGGTAGAGAAGGAATGACGGACGGCCAGACGGTTTTTGAGATC
This sequence comes from Eubacteriales bacterium, assembly GCA_045602325.1. Taxonomy (GTDB): domain Bacteria; phylum Bacillota; class Clostridia; order Oscillospirales; family CAG-272; genus CAMEON01. The sequence goes on from JAZSBH010000135.1 coordinate 4,635, forward strand.
GGTGGCCTCTACGTGAACCAGTATATCGGCTTGAGTCTGAATGGTTGCCACTTGAGCGGAGGGGACACTTCCCATAACGACCGAGGTCTCCCCGCGACTCAGTGCGCGGTTCATGCGCCCTGTCAAGGGATTCCCCGTATAGATACGAAGCTGTGCTCGGAGTCCGTCTTGGTTGATGCGCTCCAGCACCGCAGCGATCTTGGCCAGTGACTTCCAGCGACCCAGCCCGATATTCCCTGTATAGACCAGCTGCAGAGGGTGGTTATAGGCCGTCCTTACCGGCGGTTCAGCGGAAAAGTCACCGCCCTTGGTCAGCAGGAAACATTCCCGCTTGAAGGCTCGCTCGTAGTCCTCCTTCAACCCCTCACAAATAACATACAGTCGGTCTGCCCGACTTGCCAAACGGCGCATAGAAATGCGATCCAGAAATTGCTTGATCCACCGCAGAGGGGAGAAGGTGAACTGCTTGTAGGTATAATTGTTATCCCAGGCGTACAAGACAAGCTTCGCACCGCTGACAGTGGCTACATGACCGATCATCCGATTCAAATACCCTTGATTGGATAATACCGTAAATATGATATCGGGACGGAAGTCCTCAATAAACTGCTGAAGCTCCTTGGTACGCCATCTTCCTACACGCCAGAGAAGCTCCTGTGCCCAATAGAAAACCGTCAACCGTACGGATTTTGCCAGCTTTACAACAGCAGACGCATCCGCCGAGCGCACGCATTCTCCATTCGAGCGCGGAACAAACCGCTTTCCGATCGGTGTCCCTCGCAACAGATTCCGTGCCAACATTTTATCGGTTATGCAAAAGCACTCCGAAATGATGGGATCCGGGTTTCCGCCTCTTGTATAGAGCGAAGCTAATTCCACATCCTCCAGATCGTGAAACACATTGAGAAAGGTATTTCCGATACTCTTTTCCCGGCAGATCGGAGATGAAGATACAAATAGAACCCGCACTCATTTACTCCTTTACATGATTCTTGACCATGCGGAACTTTCCGCTGGCTTCACGGGGGATCAGATCCACATGCTTTATGGTCAATCTCGTATTTTTGCCGAATTTGTGCTCAAATTCCTGCCGAATGATCTCATCATGCGCCTTTTTGTACAGCGCCGGATCCGTTTCGAGAAGTAAGGTCACCTCATCCTTCACCTCTTGTACGAACTGGGCACGAATCACCACATTCGGAAGGTACTTCAGCATATTGGCCAGGTTGACGGCCGTGATCTTGGCTCCCTCGGCGGTATACAAATAGTCCATTTTTCGTCCCTCAATGACACGAACGATGGGAGAATTGTTTCCGCAACCGCAGACCGCCTCCGGATCAAACACCATACTGTCGCCGATTCGATACCGTATCAAAGGAGTACCGTGGGTAGTGAAGCTGGTCACCAGGATCTCGTTGGTATCGTTGTAGGATTCGAAAACTCCGCTTGCCAGCTCCACGTGTAAAACCTGCTCGGCACACTCGACTACAAAGGGCGCTCCCTCGCTGGAGGCATACTGATTATAAACCTTACATTTGAATACCCGTTCCAATAGCGCACGTCCGTCCTCCGTCAGCGTCTCCGACGTAGGGAAAATGGCAATCGGCACAAAGGCAAGGGGAATCTTATGCCGCTCGATATATCGCGCGATATCGCACATGGAGGCAAAAAATCCGTCGATGGCTTGCGGTTTAAATTTGTTCAGATGATCGACATAGTATTTCATATTCTCCTCTGTCAAATGGAACGAAGAGTAGATCATCTGCTTACATGCCTTATTATATCGCCAAAAGCACTTCTTTTTCTGGCGCGCGGGCACGATATGCTTTCCGTTAAAGGTGGCACGGGTCATTTCAAGATGTCGGTAACCGACGCGAGCCTTAAAATGATCCAACGTGGCCATACGTTGCATATGGTCATGATTGGTTTGAAGAACCGACAAGGATTTCCCCGTTGTTCCGCCCGTGTGCGCATACGAGGAGGGACCCAAGCCATGGACTGTACAAGCCTCAATGTTGGATCGAAGCATTTCCTTATCCACAACAGGAAGCCTTTTCAGGTCCTCGACGGTTTGAATGGATTCAATATCCACGTCCTTGTACAGCTCGCGGTAAAAAGCACTTTTTTCATAAGCAAAGCGAACGAACCGAACGAGTTCATCCCGTTGATACTCCCGTTTCTTCTCCAACGGCCACGTATCGAAATCCTCCAAAAAGGTCCGATATCGGTAATACTCCTTGCCGTAGCGCTGCTTGCTGTTGGCGAATCCCTTTAGTGAAACCAAAAAATTTTGCAGGAAGATCGGGGATACGTCGTATATTTTCTGTGAAATGCTCATGTTAGGTTCTCCGTATACCACGCGATCGCCTCATTCAGCCCGCGTGAAAAATCATAATCGGGATCATACCCCAAGCAAGCCCGTGCCTTGGAAATATCGGCGTTGCTATGCTTGATATCGCCTTTGCGGTCAGGCCCGAATATGGGCTTGATATCCACACCCAAAGCGGAAGTCAGCGTATGATATATGTCGATCAAGTATTCGCGTCCCCCGTAAGCAATATTATAGGCTTCACCCGCCGCTTCGCGAGGGGCGAGGCAGGCCTTCAAATTAGCCTCGATGACATTTTCAATGTACGTAAAGTCTCGGCTCTGCTTTCCGTCTCCGTTGATGGTAGGACGTTCCCCCGCCATGAGCTGCTTGATGAATTTGGGGATCACCGCCGCATAAGCACCGTTCGGATCCTGACGGCGGCCAAAAACGTTGAAGTAACGAAGGCCGTAGGTATCCAGGCCGTAATGCATCGTATACAGCTTCGCCCATTCTTCGTCACATCGCTTGGTGAGCGCGTAGGGAGAAAGAAGATTCCCTTCGCGTCCTTCCTGTTTGGGCAAACCGGGTTCGTCCCCGTAAACCGATGAGGAAGAGGCGTACACGAATTTTTTGACTCGGTTTTGTCTTGCCGCCTCCAACATATTGAGGGTTCCTTCAATGTTGTTTTTGCAATAAAACAATGGCATATCCAGCGAACGGGGAACACTCCCCCATGCGGCTTGATGCAAAACGAAGTCAACGTCCTCACACGCCTTCATACAGGTATCCGGGTCCTTGACGTCCCCTTTCATGAAGTCGTAATCGGGATGATCCGCAAAGAGATCCACGTTGGCCTGCTTGCCCGTGGATAGGTCATCCAACGCGCGGACGCGATATCCCATGTTTAAAATAGCCTCACAAAGGTTGGAGCCGATAAAGCCCGCCGCACCCGTTATGAGAAAAAGTGAATTCTCGGGGAAAATCAAATGTTTATATCCCATGATGGTTATCCGTTCTTTTTTATGATCAATCTCTTGTTACTTTTTGGGTTATGTCCCCCGCGCAGCAAACGTCCGCTGTATCGGGAGTCACGGCACAATTATAATCTCCAATAAAGATATCCTGCAGATTCGTACGCCTGTTTATCGAATAGACCCTTGATGTCCAAAAGCACTCTGCAGCCATCTCCATACAAGTGATCTATATATTCCATGGAGAAGGAAGCAAAGGCATCATGAGCCACGGCGACAATCACCGCGTCCATGTCATTTACGGATTCCATATCCACAAAATCTATGTTGTACAAGGACTTGGCTTCGGCAGCATCCGCAATGGGATCTGCTACAACGGGTTCAATACCATAATCACGGAGCTCCCGGACAATATCGTACACCTTAGAATTTCGGGTATCGGGACAGTTTTCCTTAAAGGCAAAGCCGAGGATGGCTACCTTGGCCCCCTTGACCGATTTTTCAGCCTTGATCAAGCACTTGATCACATTTTCTGCCACGTATTTTCCCATCCCGTCATTGATGCGGCGCCCGGCCAGAATTACCTGGCTATGATATCCCATTCGTTCTGCTTTGTAGGTCAGATAGTAAGGATCCACACCGATACAATGCCCGCCCACCAAGCCGGGGTAGAACTTTAGGAAATTCCATTTGGTGCCGGCTGCTTCCAAAACCGATCGCGTATCAATACCCATCTTGTTGAAGATAATGGACAGTTCATTCATGAAAGCGATATTGATGTCTCTCTGGCTGTTTTCAATGACCTTGGCTGCTTCTGCTACTTGAATTGAGGCGGCTCTGTGCACACCCGCACTCACAACCAATTCATACACCTTAGCCACAACATCCAGCGTTTCGTCGTCCATACCCGAAACGATCTTGACAATGGTTTCCAAACGGTGCACCTTATCACCGGGATTGATGCGCTCGGGCGAATAACCGACCTTGAAATCCACACCACAGACAAGACCCGATTCTCTCTCCAGAATGGGCACGCAGACATCCTCTGTCACACCCGGATAGACAGTCGATTCATACACAACAACACCTCCCGCAGTCAGGTTGCGCCCCAGAATACGGCTGGCAGCCTCTACGGGACGAAGGTCGGGGGTATGGTCATCATGTACCGGAGTGGGCACAGCCACGATATGAAATTTTGCGTCCCGAAGACGGGTCTCATCCGCGGTAAACTCTACGGTGGTGTTGCGAATGGTCTCATCGCCTACTTCTCCGGTGGGATCTATACCCGCTTTATACTGATCAATTTTTCTCTGGTTCAAGTCATAACCGATTACCTGAATCTTTTTCGCAAAGGCTACCGCAATGGGCATACCGACATAGCCCAGCCCGATTAGAGAGAGTTTCTCTTCGCCCTTCAGCAATTTTTCACAGAGATCCATATGCACAATTCTTGGTCCTTTTAGTTGAATTCATCGTAATGCATCACCAAAATGCTACCACGACATTTCATTATACCACGATTTCCTCCAAAAGTCAACCGCAGACCTTGAATATTTCCTAAATATTAATATCATTCGTTTGTCATCCCCTTCGAATCTTCGCACATCAGGTGTTTTTTGCTCGGATAAATATCAATTTTTCATTGTTTTTTCTACATTCTATTGACTTTTCTGTTGAAACATGGTATAATAGATCATGAACGAGAATGCATCCGAAAGGGTATAACGATATGGAAGCCAAAATCAAGATCGGCGAGAAGATCCGCCTGCTCCGCAAGAAAAACGACGTAACCCAGGACAAGCTGGCCGAGCATTTGGGAGTCACGCCCCAGGCCGTCTCCCGCTGGGAGTCCGGGGTCTGCTACCCCGATATGAACGCCCTGCCCGCCATTGCCGACTATTTCAGCGTCACCATGGACGAGTTGCTCTGCTATACCGGCGCCCAGAAGGCCGCCAAGGTCAAGGAATATCTGGAGGAGGCCGAGCACCTGCTGGATCGCGACCGTGTGACCGATGCGCTGGAGGTGCTCCGCCGCGCCATGGCAGATATCCCCTCGGATCCGTCTCTGCAGCTTGAGACCGCGGGAGTCCTGTCCCTGTACGCAGGGATGCTGGCCGAATCGGGTTCGGGCGAGCGCGTCGAAGCCGCCGTAACCTCGGTCCTCTCCGAGGCCGTATCCCTCTGTCGCCACATTCTGGAGGACTGCACCGACGACCAGCTGCGTGACGAGACCAAGAAGACCCTTTGCGATATTTATGCCCACCAGCTCGGTGACGTGGTACAGGCCGAAGAGATCGCGGATCAGCTCCACGGCATAAGCGTATCCCGCGAGATCATCCGCGCCACCATGCTGACGGGGGACGTGGCCTTCGGGCAGGCCCAACAGAACCTCATTCTCTTTGCCGACAACATTTGGTGGCACCTCTACAACCTGGCCTGCGTGCCCGACATCGCGGGGGATCGCTACGACACAGCTGAGAAGATCGCCATTCTGAAGAAGGGCATCGCCCTATTTGAGGTGATTTTTGACGATGCGCCCCTGTTCTACGCCGACCGACTGGCCAACTCCTACCGCCAACTGGCCATGCTCTACCTGTCGATGGGGCGTACGGACGAAGCGTTGGAATGCTTTGAACAAATGGCAGAATGGGCCATCCGCTTTGACGAGCGCCCCGCCGCCGCCACCTATTCCTCGGTGATCATCAATCGCGTGACCTACGACAAGGAGGACGATACCGAGGCCAAGGGCATGAGCAAGTGCGCCCGCCTCCTGCGGGGTAATTTCGCCGCCCGCATCTGGGCACCCATTCGCGGCACCGAGCGCTTCAAGGCCGCCGCCGCCCGTATGATCGAATGTGCCGAGGCACATGAAGAGGATGAGGAATAAATCCACACATCATAAGCCGCCCTTACGGAGGTATCCATAGGGGCGGCTTTCTTCAGTCCTCTTGAATTGAATTAAAAAAATGACCGTTTCATGTCCGCAATCGGCCTTCCCAAACGCTATATAGGCAGATGCGGCATTTGATTTACGAAAGACAGCGTACGGAAGGAGGTGACGGTCATGGCGTGGAATCATTCGGATAACAAACGGTTGGAGCGCGCTCTGCTGACCCTTGGGCAGGGAGAGCGTACCGCGAGCGGAGAGCCTGCGGGGCTGTCCGAGCTTTACGACCTCATGGCACAGGCCATTCTCACTACCGCCTACGTCATCACGGGAAACCGCGAGGACGCCGAGGACGTCCTGCAGGATTCCCTCATTGAGATCATGCAGGATGCCCACCTTTACCGCCCCCGCACCAATCCCCGTGCCTGGGTGCTGACCGTCGCCCGTCACACCGCCCTGGATGCGGTACGCAGACGCAACCGCCGCGCTTCGGTGCCCATGGACGAGGCAGTAACCGCCATGATTCCCGCCCCGTCGGATGCCGACGAAGAGTTCGCAGACCTGTGGGATATGCTGGCGGTACTCAACGGAGAGGAGCGGGAGATCATCGTGCTCCGCCTTTACCATTGCCTCCCCTACGTGGAGGTGGCCGATGCCCTACATATATCGGTAGCCGCCGCCCAGAAACGGTACCAGCGTGCCATTGAAAAGCTACGGGAGCACCACGGTATATCCCCTCGGCAATCCCCCTCCCCCCCACGAAAGGAGAACAAGCCATGAAAGACAGCGAT
>JAZSBH010000136.1:0-3769 GCA_045602325.1 Eubacteriales bacterium
TTCCAAAGAACTTTTTTCAAAAAGTTCTTTGGTGGGGTCCAGGGGCAAAGCCCCTGGCCGACAAACCCAAATTTGAAGGGTGGCGAAATCGCTGCACGTAAATTTTTCCAAAAAAGTTTCTCGAAAATACCCAACCAAATCCTATGTTGTGCGACATACAGGGCAGGAAAGGAGGTGCAACCGAATGACCGATTTTGAAAAGACCCCCGCGCCTGTTGCGGATATTCTGAATCACCCCGCCTTTGACGAGGCTTATCTGGATCTCACGCGTTATGCCTATACCCGCGCCCGCAACAAGGACGAGGCGGACGAGGTGGTGTCGGATACGGTTCTTTGCTGGGTACAGGACGTACGGGCAGGGAAGCGCATCGACAATCTCCCGGGTTATCTCCGTACCGTGTTCGAGCGGAGGATGAGTGACTATCTTCGGCGCAAGTACCGCCGCGAGGTGGAGATGAGCGACGACGGAACCATCCTCAACCACATTCCCGACGACAGCGACCCTGAGGAGCTGACCCGCTCGGTGCGGGAGGCTGAGGCGGTGCGCCGAGCCTTGGGGCGGCTGGCCGCCATCTACCGTGAGGTAGTTTACCGCCACTACATGAAGGGTCAGGGGGTGGAGGAGATCGCCCGCGCTCTGGGTGTTCCCGTGGGCACCGTCAAATCCCGCTTATCCGATGGGCGGGGGCAGATGAAGGAGACTGTGGCGGCGCACCTAAATCGGGAGGAGCGCCACCGTACGTATTCGGTTGCAGATACAGGAAAGCCTATGAACGACAAGAAGAAAACGCTTACCGCCGACACCCGTCCATACAGCGAGGTGTCCTACGCGCCTAAGAAAGTGGCCATTAGCATCTGGGGGAATGTCAGCCGTAAAAGTGAGCCCTTTTGCTATACCGATTCCTTGGTTGCGCAGAATATTCTGGTGCTGGCCTACGAGAAGCCCATCAGCATACGAGATCTCTCGGTGGCGTTGGGCATCCCCACCCCTTACGTGGAATACGAGGTCGATGCTTTGGTGAAAGGAGAGATGATGGGACGCACGCCGGGCGGGCTGGTCTACACCCGCATCTTTATGCAGACGGACGAGGCGGGCTACGGCGATGTGGAGGCGCAGGAGGCACTGGCATCCCAGATCGCGCCTATCATGTGGCGTATGATGGAGGAGGGCTTGGCTCCCTTGTGGGCGGATGCTGCCTCGGCTACCCACACCTTTACGGATAAGCAGGCTGCCACCTTCCGCCTTATGCTGGCCAATCAGATGATCGACAAGGTGCTTTTTGCCCCCGAAATGGAGATGCGGGATCCCGATGTGACTCCTCTGCCCCGTCCCAACGGAGGCTGGTGGTTGGCTACGGGGACGGTACACGAATATGGTCGGGAGCCCTACACCCACAAGTATAGCTGCTCGGGGCCTGTCAAGGTCAACTACGTTAAGCCCCCGGAGCGTGAGGGGGAGCTGCCCGTGCAGATGACCATGATGATGGACTACCAGTCCCTCTTCGGGGCTACCCATTGGAATTACGGAAGAATGAAGCATTCCTTTGGCCTTACCGAGATCTTGAAATTTTACGCTTCCTTCATGACCGACGCGATCAAGCCCGCGGATCCCCGCATCTATGAGCTTGTCCCCGAATTTGAGGAAATGCACATCCTCCACCGCGATGGAGACGGTGAGATCAAGCTGGATATTCCGGTTATGCCTTTTTCCGAGTGGGACAGATGGGAGGCCGCCTTGAGTGCCCTGGTTCCTATCATGATGGAGGCCATTGGCTCGCCCATCAGAGCCTTGGTTGAGAGCACCGTCAACCGAGTGCCCGAGCACGTGGACGGACGAACCGCCTACCTGCACGCGGGAGCTATGGGCTGTCTCATCCCCGCTACCATGAAGGCTTTGGCCGAGAACGGCTGTATTCCCGATGTGGTCATGGGCAAGACCCCCGTGATCCTGGTCATCTACAACGACGGTCAAGAAAGATGGGTGTGCCCATGAGACCCTGGTTGGATCGCATGAACGGCTGGATCTGGATTGGGCTGTTCCTGCTGGCGGCGGTGCTTGTGTGCTTTCTCATACAAGTTGTGCGCTTTTTGATCAAGCGTGCAACGCTTGTGGTAAAGCTCGCCTTGGATAGCCGAAGGGGAAGTATCCGTCTGCGCCCACGCCGTCCGCTGTGGTGGCTGTGGGGGAGGCGGCTTGCCTACGATTTTCTGCTGGACTTACCCGATCCTGACACGGGGATGGCGGCGTATACTCTGGCGGTGAAGGTGATTCCCACCCTGCGAAAGACCACCGAATATAGCATCGGGGACATGGATCGCTGGCACGCCAAGACCAATTTTCTGATCCCCGGCCCCCGTGGGGTCATGATGTTCGATTTCGGCTACCGCAAGTGTCTGCCCCGCCCTGTGGATCGGGTGTTCCTCATGGCTCCTGCCGGGGTGATCCGGGTGTATCTGTTCCATCCCCATCCTCACGCCCTGACCATGGCCCATCGGGGGGAGGAGAAGCGCAATGCTTACCGCGGAGTCACCGAGCTGGGGGTTCCTTTGTGGCACGAGGGGGTGCTGTGCCTGGATCTTGACAGCCTGCGGAAGCTGGAGACGGCGAAAAAAGAGGTGCGGGAGGCCATACTGGTGCCGCCTAAAGCATGAAAAAGATCACCGAGGGAGGATTCCTTCGGTGATCTTTTCATTATGAGCGGTTGCTTCCCAGAAACGCCCTGACCTTACTCTCCACCACGTCCAGGGCGACGGGGTTGAGGCCGCCAACCACGATGAGATCGGCGTACTTCTTGGAGGGCTCCACGTATTGCTCGTGCATGGGCTTGACGGTGGAGAGGTACTGGGCGGTGATGTCGTCGATGCGGCGGCCGCGGGTCTCCATATCCCGCTTTGCGCGGCGGAGGATGCGCTCGTCGGCATCGGCGTCCACGTAGATTTTGAGGTCAAAGGTCTCCCGCAGGGCGGGGTCGGACAGGATGAGGATGCCGTCCACGATGATGACGGGCCTCGGGTCAATGCGCACCACCTTGTCGGAGCGGGTGTGGAGGGCGTAGTCGTAGACGGGGCAGTCCACCGCCTCCCCTCGTTTCAGGGCTTGCAGGTGGGTGACCATGAGGTCGAACTCCAGGGAATCGGGGGCGTCGTAGTTGAGCAGGCGGCGCTGCTCCAGGGGGAGGTCGTCGTGTGCCTTGTAGTAATTGTCACAGCTGACGAGGGCGATGGAATCGGGGAATCGCGCAAGCAGGCGATCGGCAAAGGTGGACTTGCCCGAGCCGCTGCCGCCTGCGATACCGATGACGTATACGGGGGTCATGGATATGGACTCCATTTACAGCTTGACCCCGAACTCCCGCTCCAGGAGCGCGAGGGTCTCCTCGCGTCTCGGCATGGACTGGGAGGAGCCCAGGCGGGTGACCGAGAGGGCGGCGGTGCAGGTGGCGAACTGCAGGGCGGTCTCCATGGGGAGCCCCTCGGCGATGGCGGTGGCCAGGCCGCCGTTGAAGGCGTCGCCCGCGCCTGTGGTCTCCACGGCCTTGACCTTGAGGGAGGGAACCAGGATCTCCCGCTCTCCGTCGGTGAAGAAGGCGCCACGGACGCCCAGGGTGATGACCACGTTCTTGACGCCCATCTCAAAGAATTTCTTCGCGGCCAGGCGGCAGTCCTCTACGGTGTTGACAGTGATGCCCGTAAACTGCTCGGCCTCGGTTTCGTTGGGGGTGACGTAGTCCACGCCGCCGAACAGTCCGTCGGGGGTGGGGACGTAGGG
>JAZSBH010000137.1:0-5448 GCA_045602325.1 Eubacteriales bacterium
CCCCTCGACCCCCACTTGGAACCCTTTTGGAAAAGGGTTCCAAGACCTCCTAAAACTTCAAAAAGGATTATATATCAATTCCTATTTGAAGGTTTTGGAGATTCTAAAGAACCTTTTGCAAAAGGTTCTTTGGTGGGGGCCAGGGGCAAAGCCCCTGGACGATAAACTGCAATTTGACAAACAGAATGCAAAATCTCCCTGCCGTGTGGCAGGGAGATTTCGTTTTTACCGATTCTTTTTCTTGAAGATGATCTTCTTCTGCACCACATAGTTTCCGAAGAACACGCAGATTTCGGTGAGGAGCTTGCAGATAGCCACGGGCATACCCGGGATCATATCCCAGAGGTAGAGCACGCCGCTGTTGACCGCCAGCACCACGAGCGCCAAAAGGAGATACTCGCCCGCGCTCTTCCAGGAGGGCTTGCGGCCGAAGACGTAGCGGCAGTTGAGGTAGTAGTTGACGCATCCGCTGATGACACGGGCGGCAATATTGGCTGCCAGTATATCATAGGTGTCCGCCCAGGGCAGAGCGATCCGGGTGGTCAGGAATACGAAAAGATTAAACAGACCATAGTCTACGAGGAAAGAGATGAAGGAACTTCCTGCAAACTTCAGAAGGGTGGCGTAGATGCGCACCGAGTCCCGCACTACTCGGAAGTGGCTGGTGGAATTCTGTCTATCCTCGTACAGGGTAGCGATGGGCACCTCGTGAAATCCGATATGACGGTGTGCCATGCGGGTGAGCACCGCCATTTCGTACTCGTAGCGGTCGCCCTCGACCCCCAGCATTTCGGGGATGAGTGCCACGGAGAAAGCGCGGAGGCCGGTCTGTGTGTCGGACACCTTGGCACCCGTCAGCATACGGAAGACGGCGCGGGTGATGCCATTGCCAAAGCGGGAACGGAAGGGCATCTCCTTGCCTACCACCCGCACGCCCAGGGTAAGCTTGTCGGGATTGGCGGCGGCGCCCTCAAAGACCCGTGCCATGTCGGAGGTCAGGTGCTGACCGTCGGCGTCCATAATGCCGACCAAGGGGGGACAGGCGGGGTCGTAACCTTCGGTCAGGGTTTGGAGATGGGCAAGACCGGTCTTGATGGCCGCGCCCTTGCCGCGGTTTTCGGGGTGGCGGAGAATAATGGTGCGAGGATCCAGTCCCTCGAAGATGGGCAGATAGTCCGCACCGCCGCCGTCATCAACCACGATGAGGCGGTAGCCCCGCTCCAGTACCTCGGTGGCCAGTCGCCACAGCCGCTTATCGGGGCGGTAGGCGGGGATGATGACCGTAAAGTCCGTACAGTCCGTACAGACTGTACAGCGGGAGAAACTCTCGGTATGTGGGGAAGTCATGTTTTTCGAATCCATAAAACTCCTTTGCCGATTTCGGCGGCCGTTAGAGGCTTTTCCGTAAGTTGATGACGTGAACGGTTTCGGCGATCAGCGAAAGACCCAGGAAGATCCAGCCCGCGATCCAGTAGGGCTGATCCAGAGTGGTGTGCCGTCCCGAAATATTGACGATACCGCGGAACAGGCAACCGACCACCCAAATGGCCAGTCCCGAGTTCCACAGGTTGAAGGCGATCCGTCCCGCGTAGCGGTGCAGGGGGGTGAAGTAGCCGAGAAGTGCAGGGAAGGCCACCCCCACCGAGGGCATGAGGAACATGGCGCGCATATGGGGAGAGGCCGCTCCGTGGGAGAATTGCTCGTAGATGAAGGTGAAGACCACACAGAGAAGTGACAGAGATGCCCCTGTGATCATAGCTCGCTTCATGCGGCGGCGGGAGGGCTCAAGTATCGTGCTTGCCCGATCAGTAGCCGATGTAGACAATGTCGCTCACTCTCCTCTCTCCCGAAGGCTTGTTCCAGTTGGTATAGGGGGTATTGATCAGACGGCCGTTGAAGATCATGGTAGCCGAGCCGCCGCCGTCCAGATTGTAGGCAGTCTTGGCACCCAACTCCCGAAAGACGTCGGCCAGCTCCCAGAGGGAGGTTCCACGGCTGGCATCACAGCGGCCGTCTACCACGATGATGAGGTAGTGACCCTCGGAGACGTAGCCGATGGCACAACGCGGATTATCTTGGCCGCTCCAGGCCAGACCCACCTCGGCGTCCACGTCCACGGCGATCTTGCCGTTCAGAACCAGGGTGGGGCCGAAGGTCAGTACGTGCTTGGCGCCTTTGTTCAATACCTCTTGAGCGGTGTAATCCTTCTCGTCGAAGGTGACGAAGGTTCCGTCCCACATGATGGCCAGGTCATCGAAATAGGCCAGATCACTGCCCGAACCGTTGGCAGGGCGGACGGTGTCGCGGTAGAGCACGCCGTTTCGGATGACGTAGCCCGATTCGTTGGCACCGTAGAAGTCGCCGTTGACCGCCAGAATGGCTCCCACCCGCTTGGCGGTCTCGGAGGTCTTTTCTTTGATGTTCATGCCGAATTTGTCCTGCGCCAGAGCTGTCTTGAGGTAGGCGGGATCCTTGATGCGGACGTCTGCCACGTACAGGTCGGAGTCGTAGCGACGGAGCTGGGTGATCTCAATGCGGATGTTCTCATCCTGATACAGATTGTCGGTGATGATGGGGTATTCCACTCCGGGCTCTGTCTCAAAGGGGTCCGCCTCTGTGACGGTCTCGCCGGTGGTTTCATCGTTGATCTCACCGTTGGTCTCACCATTGATCGTGGGGGGATCGGAGGGGACGTGGTTGCCCCAACCGGTGTCTACTACGCCCGTGAAGGGATCGGGGGTGGGGCCGTCGTACTGTCCATTCGCACTGCGGGGAATGACGAAGACCAGGAGGATGGTATACAGAAAAAACAAGGTCAGCACTGTGGCGAATATGGCGGTATAGACGTAGGGTCTACGGAAAAATGAACGCATGGTATATCCTTTCGATTCGATCGGTTCATAATGAATTCATCATATCTTATATATGATACTCCCGATATGTGCCGTGAAAAAGAACAAATTGTGCGAATCCTGTAAATTTTTTTGGCGTTTTGGTGATGAACTTCACATCCAGTTCGCAAATATTTACAAATAAAGGGTTGAGCTCATCACAAATCTGCGGTATAATAAGATATTAACCCGAGGGAGGAAATCGCCATGTACGGATACGTACGCATCTACGCTCCCGAACTGAAGGTGCGGGAGCAGGAATACTACCGCGCGATCTATTGCGGGCTCTGTCGTACCATGGGCAAGTGTACGGGGCAGTGCTCCCGTATGACCCTGTCCTACGATTTTACCTACTTCGCTCTTGTGCGTATGGCGCTGACAGAGACATACCCTACGGTGAAAGTCCGTCGCTGTCCCGTTCATCCGCTCCGCAAGCGTTCCATGGCCGAGCCCACCGAGGATCTGGCTCTCTGCGCCTATATGTCTGCCATCCTTGCCTACCACAAGATTCGGGATGACCTGCGGGACGAGCGCGGACTCAAACGTACCGCCGCCACCGCCGCCGCGCCCTTCGTGGGCTCCATTCGCCGCCGTGCAATGAAGCGGGGGTACACCGAGGCGGATCAAGCCGTTGCACGGGCGATGCAGGCGCTTTGCGACCTGGAAGCCACCCGTCCTCCCTCGGTGGACGAGCCTGCTACCCTGTTTGGGGAACTGATGGCAACCCTTCTTGCATACGGACTCCAAGGAAATGCCGCTAAGCTTGCCAAACAAATCGGCCGCCACGTGGGGCGGTGGGTATACATATTGGATGCTGCCGATGATTTTTTCGAGGATGTGAAGACCGGACGGTACAATCCTCTTGTTTGTCTGTACGGCGATCCCGACATGAAGGAGCTCCCGATGCAGAAGCGCGAAGAGTTGAAAACTGCCCTGCTCTGCGAATTATCCGAGCTGGAGTGCGCTTTTGACCTCCTGGATACGGCGGAGAACCCTGATCTGGAAGGGGTTCTGCACAATATCCTTTATCTGGGCATGCCGAAGGAAGCCGAGCGGGTGCTGTTCGGAACGGGCGAATGTGCGGCACACCATACCGAATCGATGGAAAATTCAACCGAAAGGTAACCAATACATATGAACGACCCTTACAAGATCCTTGGCGTATCTTCCAACGCCACCGACGACGAAATCAAGACCGCCTACCGAGCCTTGGCGCGGAAGTACCACCCCGACAAGTACCGCGACAGTGATCTGGCCGAGATGGCGGGGGAGAAGATGAAGGAAATCAACGCTGCCTACGACGAGATCCAGAAGATCCGTTCGGGAAAATCCACCGCAGGGCAGGGAACCTACAGTGGAAATCCCTATGGCAACCCCTACGGAGGCGGCAATACGTACAACGGCGGAAGCTCCAACCCCTACGTCACTGCCCGTCAACTCATCAATCTGAGGCGGGTGGCCGAGGCGGCCCAGATCCTCTCCACTATTCCCGAGTCCGAGCGGGGAGCTGAGTGGCACTTCCTCATGGGATGTGTGGCGGTCAACCGCGGGCATTTTGTGGACGCCCAGCAGTTCTTTGATACCGCCTGCGGGATGGATCCCAATAACGCCGAGTACAGAGATGCTCAAGAACGACTCCGCAACCGCTCGGCGGGCTTTGGCTCAGGGCAGTCCTCCCGTTCCTCCTCATGTAGCTGTTGCGATATTTGTACCGCCTTTATCTGTGCCGACTGCTGCTGTGACCTGGGTCGGTGCTTCTGCTGATATTTCAATATGTCTATGGAAAATCAAAACCGGAATCAAAATTCCGCCCGCCAAAATCGTCGCCGTTCCACCCGACAGATGGTGACCTGTGCCCTGCTCTGCGCTCTGGCGGTAGTATTTTTAGGAATGGGTGCTTTGATCGAGGTCTTTGACCTGACCGCTGCGGCCGCCGCCGCCCTGATCCTGCTCCCGGTCTTGCTCTGCTACGGCGGGAAGTACGCTTGGCTCTCCTATTTCGTGACGGCGGTGCTGGGGGTCATGCTCATGCCCCAAAGCCTGGCAAGCTGGACGTTCGCGGGGCTGACGGGCTACTACCCCATCATCAAGAATCGCCTGGATCGTCTTCCCCGTGCCCTTGGGTGGATCGTGAAGCTCCTGCTTTTGACCGCTGTCCTCTGGCTGTATCTCGCCGTGTTCCACTTCATCGTCATGGGCGGTGAGGGCTCCTTTGCGGACTCTTTCCTAAAAGGATTTGGCGAGGCGGAGGGAAGCACCTATATGGCCTGGGCTGTCATCGGTCTTTCGCTGTTTACCTACGTCCTCTTTGATATTCTCATCGACCGCTTGCTGGTAATCTACTACCTGCGCTGGCAGAAGCGGGTGGAGAAATGGATGGGAAAATGAACTTGTTTTGGAAAGCTCTCCTGCGGGCCAATGTCATTAAGTTAAAATAATGGCGAAACAGAAAAATGCACTTAACAAAGCTAAAAAGCCGAGTTAAGTGGATTTTTCGTACAAAAGCGCATGACGAGAAGACAGACGAAAAAGTCTGTCAAAAAAGTATTGCAAAAAA
>JAZSBH010000138.1:0-35458 GCA_045602325.1 Eubacteriales bacterium
TGAGTAAGGTTGCTTGTAGACTACAAGCTTGATAGGTCGGAGGTGTAAGTGCAGTAATGCATTCAGCTGACCGATACTAATTTCCGAGGGCTTGAACCTCTTACGGTTCATTTACAATGTTTGAGTTTCTTTTCTACTAAACTCTTCCTTCTTTCGATTGCAAAGGTAAAACAAAGAGACGAGACGCTTCTTCGGAAGGGTCTTTTTTCTTTTTCTTGACAAGTTGAGGTCGTTGTGATATAATCATGGTAAATGAGGAATGGCGGTGAGATCATGGAAGAAAAGCTTCTGCAAAAATTGAAAAGCAATTGCGCAATATGGTTGGTTGGGATGATGATCCTTGTCGGCATTACTCTGTTCTGGTTTCTTGACTCCCTACTGACATATGAATTGGTAGAGATGAAGGAGGGAACGGATCTTAAAGAATTATTTGCTTCCGGTGTGTTTTTGCTCGGAGGCGTTGTGGCCGCTGTTGTGACTCTGCTCCCGTATGGAAAGGACCTTGGTTTGATACGAAAGCGCGAATATCGTCTTATCGAGGCGACCTTTATACGCTACGATTTTCAGCCGGTAGGGGGCAAGAATTCCCGTATGCGCTCTGTTCCGTTGTTTTGTGATACCTTAACAAGGGAAATCTTGACCTTTAACCTGGACGAGGAGTTGGTACAGGACGTGTGCTATAGGATCGGTTATTTACCCCATACCAAAACGGCTGTCATAGAAAAGCTGAAATAATAAGATCGTCCTGTGTTATCTTACGTATTATTTGAATTATGTGAAATTTTAAAAAACTAAAAAATATGTAATCAATTCCCGAAAAATGTGTCTATAGTCTGTATAAGTGAAGGCAATCTCACAGCTGACTCATGAAAGGAGACTCTCATGTCTAACCTCAAATCCCGTCTGTTCCTGAAATGCTGGTCTCTGTACAACTCATCCAAGACGCTTGTGACCCGCGAAAAGATTCGCCTCACCCTAAAGCTGATCCTGACGGCCATCATTGCCGTTGGTGGCTCGATTTTGACGTTCATCGCGGTCCCTATGTGGGAGGAGCATGATCCGCTGGACTTTCTTCCGCTGTTTAGCTTGCTGTTCGTACCACTTCTTCTGGCGCTGATCTGGGTGAAGAAGCAACGGGTGTATATCGGCGCAGGTATGGTTGGGTATCTGTTGATCTTTGCTCTTTTCTCGGGGATCGCCGTCGAGATGAATCAGAACAAGACCCCCGATGTCATCGACGTAACCCCCAACATCAACACCGAGGAATATCTCCCCTTTCAAAAAAAGTCCAAGATCGTCAAACTGGAGGACGCGTCTCTGAAGCTGGAGGGTGATCTCCCCATCATCGACGGCGCGACGGCGGCCTTCCCTGTCTATTCGGCTTTTGTTCATGCGGTCTATCCCAAGACTACGGAGCTCTACGACGGCGTGTTTGAGTACAACAATACCGTGGGCGGTTACGAAAAGCTGGCTGAACGCAGAACCGACGTCTTTTTTGGGGCTTATCCCTCTAAGGAGCAGTTGGCGTACGCGGAAACCTGTGGAACAACCTTTTCGTTTACCAAGATCGGCTCCGAGGCTTTCGTCTTTTTTGTTCACAAGGACAACCCCATCGACAGCCTGACCGTGGAGCAGATCAAAGGCATTTACTCGGGGCAGATTACCAATTGGAAGGACGTGGGCGGCAACGATGAGCCCATTGTGGCTTTCCAACGCAACGAGGGCAGCGGGAGTCAGAGTATGTTACTCCGCTTCATGGGGGACACTCCCGTGATGGATCCGCCCATGAGCCAGGTGTCGGGTTTTATGGGGGGCATTATTGAAGAAGTCGCGGATTATGAGAGCAAGTCCGGCTCCATCGGCTTTTCCTTCCGCTTTTACGTGGAGGGGATCATCCGACACCCCGATATCAAAACCATTGCCATCGATGGTGTAGCTCCCTCGGTGAAAAATATTCAAAATAACAACTACCCCATCATCGCGCCTGTGTACGCCGTGACCTACGAGGGGAACGACAATCCCAACGTGAAGAAGCTACTGGATTGGATCCTTTCCGACGAGGGGCAGTACATCATCAAGGAGACGGGATACGTGGGACTGGGCAAATGAGCGCCTACCATACAGAACGAGAAAAAGCAGGAATGAATATGAACATTCGCGTAACTACACGACAAGATATCGATGCCGTCATGTCCATCATCGAGGAAGGCCGGCGCACCATTGCCGCCCTGGGCATTGACCAGTGGCAGAACGGTTCTCCCAACCGCGCCATGATCGAGGAGGATGTGGCTCTCGGACAGGGGTACTGCGTGGAGGCGGAGGGCGCGGTGATCGGCACCTTTGCGCTGATTGCCGACGGAGAGCCTACCTACGACCGCATCTACGAGGGCGCTTGGCTGACGCCTGACCGTCCGGACGACGATTCCGTGGCCTATCTGGCCATCCACCGCGTGGCCATCTCGGTCGTCCGTCGGGGAAGCGGCATTTCCACCGCCATTATGGACTACGCCGCCGACACCGCCCGCCGTTTGGGGCGCACCTCTCTGCGTATCGACACCCATCGGGGCAACGTGGTCATGCGGCGGATGCTGGAAAAACACGGCTTTGTCCACTGCGGCACCATCTTCCTGCAAAACGGGGACGAACGGGTGGCTTACGAGCGGGTTCTGTAACCGCTGTTTGGTGGAGAACCATGTCGGGTCATGGATTATTTACAAGGAAAATCTTGACTGTACAGCCGTCCTGTGCTATAATAAATTAGTTAGGCCTCCTCGGGGGCCTTGAAAAAACGCGCCGTTGGGTGCGCGAAGGAGTCATGTATGTCACCAAAAACCAAAGAAAGGATCCACCTGATCTACGGGATCTGTCTGTCCGTGCTCATCGTGGCTGTGGGGGTATGCTTTGCCCTGTCCTGCCTGTCCATTTACCGGGGCGGAAGCTCCCCCTTTACCCGGGAGAGTATCGCCACTCATTTTGACCATATCGCCATCCCCGTATACGTCTGCATCGCGGGCGTGATCGGCGGCATCGTGCTGTCTCTGGCTCTGCCCCTCGATAGCGGTAAGGTCAAGCCGCGCAGAGAGGCGAGCTTGGCGCTGGACAAGCTTTGCACCAAGTTGGATATGGCTCAATGCGACGCTGCTGTGCAAAGCGGGATTCGCAAAGAGCGAGCTCGCCGGCGCTTGTCGGTGATCACGGCGGCCGTGATCGCGGTGCTTGCCTTGATCCCGTCGCTGGTTTGGTGTGCCAATCCCGCTCATTTTTCCATTGAGAATCTGAACGGCGACATCAAGACCGCCGCTGCCATTATCCTCCCCTGTGCGGGGATCGCTATGGGGGCATGGATCGCCGCCGTCCTGCTTTGCGGTGCCTCGGTGGCGCGGGAGACTGCTCTGGTCAAGTCTGCTTTGGCGGCGAGCAAGGGAATCCCCGGTAAAGCCTCTGAAAACGGCAAGCCTACCAAGATGGATCTGACCGCTGACCCTCGCTTCGTGTGGGCCGTGCGGGGTGTGATCCTGGTCGTTGGGCTTGTGTTCGTGGTACTGGGTGTACTCAACGGCGGTATGGCGGATGTGCTGGGTAAGGCCATCCGCATCTGCACCGAGTGCATCGGTTTGGGCTAAGGAGGTGGACGTCATGAAACTGAAACATTGGTGGAACACCCACAAGCCGACCAAACGCAGACTCATACAGCTCTACGCCGCCCTGCTGTTCAACGCCAATCTCAAGGGCTTTGCCACGGGGCGCATCTACCAAGGACCCGTCAAAAACATTTGCACTCCCGGCCTGAACTGCTACTCCTGCCCCGGGGCGTCGGGCGCTTGCCCCATGGGCGCGCTCCAGAACGCTCTGTCCGACAGCGGAAAGACGGCTCCCTACTACGTCATCGGCATCATTCTGCTTTACGGTCTGCTCTTTGGCCGTTGGATCTGCGGATTCCTCTGCCCCTTCGGGCTGATCCAGGATCTGCTCCACAAGATCAAGACCCCCAAGGTGGGAAAAGGCAGGATTACCCGAGTGCTGTCCTACTTCAAGTATGTCATCCTGGTCTTTTTCGCCGTCATTTTCCCCCTGGTTTATGCGGGCTACGAGTTCCCTCTGCCGGGCTTCTGTAAGTACATATGCCCCGCGGGCACACTGGAGGGTGCGGTGGGACTTCTCTCCAATCCCGAAAACCAGTCCATGCTGGGGATGCTGGGCCCCCTGTTCACCTGGAAATTCCTGCTCATGGTGATCTTCATCGTGGGCGCGGTGTTCATGTACCGCTTCTTCTGTCGTTTCTTCTGCCCTCTGGGCGCGATCTACGGTCTGTTCAACAAGATCTCCTTGGTCGGTGTTAAGCTGGACAAGAAGGCGTGCGTGGATTGCGGGCTTTGCGTGGGCAAGTGTAAAATGGACATCCGCCACGTGGGCGACCACGAGTGCATCCAGTGCGGTGAGTGTATCGATATTTGCCCCACAAATGCCATCCAATGGAAGGGTCCCAAGATCCTCCTGCCTCCCCAGGCCATCGGAGGTGAGATCGCTACCAAGAGCGGTGAAACCGATACGGCTGACCGCGAGATCACCCTCCAAAAGGCCAAGAAAAAGAGCCTCATCGCCCGCTGTTCGGCGTGGGGATTGGCTTTGGCGGTGCTGGCGGGGGCGCTGGTCTACTACAATTTCATTCACAAGGATTCCCCCAAGCCCGAGGCGGGCTTTGAAGTGGGAGATACCTGTAGCTCCATGGATCTGGGCGTCTACAACAGCCCCGACGGGAAGGACACCTTCAACGTGGCCGATCAGTTGGGCAAGGTCACGGTCATCAATTTCTGGGGTACCTGGTGTGGCCCTTGTATTGCTGAACTGCCTCATTTCGATCAGGTTGCATCCGACTATGTGGGCCGTGTGACGGTAGTGGCTGTACACTCCGACTACAAGGGTGAGACTGCCGCCGATTGGATCGCGGAGAACTACCCCGAGACATCCATCCTGTTCGCTCAAGACCGGGGGGACGGCGGAAACGGCGCGTACTATACGGCTCTGGGCGGTGAGGGCGACTTCCCCATGACCATCATCGTGGACGCCGACGGCGTGATTACCTTCACCTGCCGCGGCTCCATCACCCACGACGAGCTGGTAGCCGCCGTGGAGGATGCGTTGGCGAAATAACTCTTGTCATACAAAGAAAAATCCCTTCCGGGCGAAAGCTCGGAAGGGATTTTTGGCTGTGTACGTCAGTTCTTGGTGATCTCCACGGTCAGCTCGGTGGAACCCTCAGGGAAGTGGAATTCCTGGGTGGTATCCACGGTGTAACCGGCGGGGCACTCTACGATGGTGATGTGGTAGTTGCTGGGATCGTAGGTGAAGGTGACCACGCCGTTCTCATTCGTGGGCGCGGGCATCTTGCAGCCCTTGTCGTCGCACATCTGGACAGCGGCACCGACCACGGGGTCGCCATTCTGGTCCTTGACGGTGACGGTGTATGTCACCTTGGTGGAGGGCGCCTCGGTAGGTGCTTCGGTTGCGGCATCGGTGGGAGCTTCAGTGGGTGTTTCAGCCGCGGCGGTGTCAGCGACGGTGGTTTCGGTGGTCTCAGGGGTGTTGTCGCAGGCGATCAGCAGGCAGGACAGAGCCAGCAGCAGAGCCAGCAGAAGGGTAAGCTTTTTCATGATTTGGTTTCTCCTTGTTATATGGATGATAATTTTGTATAAAGGTTTTGGGGATTCTCAAGGGGCTTTTTCAAAAGTCCCCTGAGTGGGGATTGGGGCAGAGCCCCGGCGCTCCCTCTCACTGATACACCGCGCAGGCGAAGAGCCAGGCGATGGCGGGGTCAACGATCTTGTCACCAAAAATGTCCAGATCGTCCGAAAAGTTCCACCAGCCCATGTAGTCGCCGGCAGTCTTGACCATGTAGGCCAGCTGTTCGTTCAGAGGTACTACGCCGTCCTCGTTGGCTACGGTCAGATATTCCAGGATCATCTCGTTGTAGCTTTCGCGGCGGTTAAAGCTGCCATCCTCGTCGTAGAGGTAGGCACAAATGCGGGTGGTATCGCAGATGGTCTTGAAATCCGCCATGTAAGGGTTGGCGGAGGACAGACGGATGAAGACCACAGGGCCGTCGGCGGTGTTCAGGTGGAAGTAGCCGTCCTCGCCCAACACCACGGTCAGAGCGGGATTGGTGACGTCCAGATCGGTGAGCTTACCGTCGGTAATGCCCTCGTAAGGCTTGAGCATTTCGGTGGAAGGCAGGGGAACCGTCCAGGGCTCGTCGTAGGGGGACTTGGGCACGTCGCCTGTGCGGGTCACCGTAAACATACAGCCGCTCCCCGTACCCTCCAGACGGAAGACGTATTGGGCGGTGGTGTCGGGGGTAGAGCCCACACTGCCGGCCGTGATGGGGAAGGAAATCTTTCCGTCAACGGTGTCCAACAGAGAATTTTCGAACACGTTGATGGGGGCGCCGTGGTAGGTGAGCAAAACGTCGGATTCGCTCTTAAAACCGAACTCGTATACGCCGGGGCGGGTGGGAGTAAAGACTACGTAGGTGTAATCGCCGTTGTTGAAGGGGATATAGGTCTCTCCTTCGCCTACGGAGGCGGCCTCGAACCTTGCGTAGTCACCCTTTTGGGAGGGCGCGTTCAGGGGCTGGGTGTTGGCCACGGTCTCGAAAACAGTCAGGGTGATCTCGGGGGCATCGGGGGTGAGGATCGCGGCGTCGGTATCGTAATGGAGCGCTTTGCCCGAGGGGGACTCAATGAGCACCGTATAGTCGCCCTCGGCCAGCTCAAAGGTGGCCGCGCCCGTGGCGCCGACCAGCTTGAAGGCCTCGTCCACGCCGTTCTTTTGCACCTTGACAATGATATCGGATGCAGGGGTGCCGTCGTGATTCAGAACCGTGACCTTGTAGCTGACCTCGTTTACGGGTTGGGTTTCGGAAACGGTTCCTCCCGCCGTGGATTCGGGCGTGGTACCCGAGGGGGAAGCACCTCCGTCGCAGGATGCCCGGCAGGATGCCAGGCAGGATGCCAGGAGCGGGGACGTGCAGAGAAGTCCGGCCAAAGCAAGCGCAAGCGGTTTATGGAATGTACGCATACATAAACTCCTTAGGGATGATTCGTTGAACACACCGTATATTATAACACGGTTTCCTTGCTTTTGCAAGGGGATACGCGAAAAAAGACGACGTGATCCGTGAATGGGGACAAAATTTTTTGTGTCTGAACCGTGACAGGCGGAAAAGCGTCTCGAAAAACACGATTCCCCACGGCATTGCCGCGGGGAATCCATAAGTTAACATATGGTTGAATTAACAACTGGCTGTTTGATATCAAGCGCCGAGATGCTGGTAGTAGTAGCAGAGCTTTGCCCAGGAGAAGTCTACACCGCGGAAGGTGTATTTGTCCATGAGAGTCTGCAGAAGGGCGGCCAGGGACTCGTCCACAGCCACGCAACCCTCCAATTCGGGATGATCCTCGCTGGCGGGGATCAGCTTTTCCAGATAGACCTCGATCTCGTTGGTCAGATCCTTGCCTGTGCCGTGGGTCTTGCCGGCCAGAACCTCGTCCAGCATGTAGATCTCGGCCAGTTCTTCGAACTGCTCACCCCAGATCTCCTTGAGCTTTTCCTTGGTTTCGTCGCCGTAAATAGCCTGGTAGTTGAGGATCTCCTGATCCGATTCGGTCACGGCGAAGTTGAACGCGCCGCGATCGATCATTTCCTTGATGGAATGGGAGAAAATCGCGGTCAAGCCTACAAAATCAGCATAGATGATGGAGCCGAGCGAGCCGTCCTCACGGAGCTCGTGGTAGTAGCCGTCATCGCCCAGGGCAATCTTGATACCGCCCGAGAGGATCTCGGCCAGCTCGCCCATGGAATCATCTGCGATCTCGCCGTCGGGGAAGGTGAAGTAGCCGGGAGAAGCGGCGGTGAAGTGGTCGTAGGAGGCACCCAGGAATTCCACCGAGAAGGTGAATCCGCCTACCTGGTAGACGTCGTAGAAGGCGATATCAATGTAGTAATCCTTGCCGGCCTCGAAGTAGACCACCATGGAGAGGTTTTTCTCATCGTAGTACATACGCTCGCCGCCCTCGTGGACGTAGTATTCGGTGCGGTCAGGGTTGAAGATCCAGCCGTCCACCTGCCACTCGCTGTTGGAGGTGATGCGGTAAGCACCCGAACGCTCGGGAACGAACTTGTAGAGCAGGCCGCGGGGCATGATGACGCGGTCGTAGTACACGTAGTTATCTGCGCCCTCGGTAGCGGTGTAGGCCGAGTAGGGAGCCAGACCGCGAATGGGGTCATCCAGCTGGGCGCCGTTCGTGCCGTAGGCGTCGTAGTAGGAGCACATCTGGAGCCACTGGTTGGGGTTATCGTTCTCCAGACCGATGGCAGCGGCCACGATCTCCAAAAGCTCCTTCAGCTCCTGGTTAACCGAGCAGAGGCCGTAAATGGAAGAGTTGGAGGCGTAGTTGCAGTATTCAACCAGCTCCTCGTAGTAATTCACGCCGTTCAGCTCGATCTCGCCGTTGTAAGCGTGGGTGTAGATGGGATTGTTGGAGAACTGGGTGCCCTTCATCAGGTCAACCAGCAGGATGGGACCGTTCTTGTCGTTCACGTGGTAGAGGCCGTCCTCCTCGTTGAATACGGCGGTGATATACTGCTCGTATCCGAAACCGTCAGCGGCGGGATGGGTGGCGGCGTAGCGGGGAATGTAGGAGGGAACGTCGATCTGATTTTCCTTGACAACCCGGAGATTTTTGAGGTAAACGGTATCGTCGCCCACCGAGTCGGAGGAGTCCTTGGCGTAGCAGAAGGCCACCTCATAGGTGCCGTCCTCCTTGGCTACGTACGTGTAGCAGGTGTTCCACTTGTCGGACTCACCCGAGATCTGGTAGATGTCCTTGGCGTCCACCAGCAGGTAGAGCAGATCCACGCCCTGTTCAGAGGAAGCCCAGTAATCAAAGGCCAGCGCCTCGCCTGCCTTCAGGGTAACGTCGGCGTACATAATGGCGAAGCTGCCTTCTTTGCCGGAGTTGGCGGGGACAATGACAGCTTCGCTGTCCTTTTCCTTGATGACAAAGGGCCAGTACATTTCGGCGTTCTCGTCCTCGGTCTCGGGGCGGTAGGTGACCGTAATATCGCCCTGGTTGAACACGCCCGCGATCTCCTCGGAGGAGGGCATGGACACGTTGGGCTTTTCGGCGGGGGTCAGCTCGTCCAGGCTGCCCAGGAGCTTCTGCTCGTAGTTTTCAGCGGTGAAGTGGTCGAACATGGCAATGAAGGGGGTCTCGCTGACGATACCGCCCGATTCGATCAGGCAGATCACGCCGTAGCGGTCAACCACCACCGAGGTGGGATAACCCTCCAGATTGAAGGCGGGGCCCATGTTGGTGTAATCCTTGGCCATGGGGAAGGAAAGGCCGCCGGTAGCATCACCGCCCACATAGTCGGCGTAGAAATTGTCCTTGAACTTCTTGATGCCCTCTTCGGAGTCACCCTGCAGGGTGGAGTGGTTCAGCGCTACGATCTCCACCTTGTCCTGATACTGCTTATAAACCGAATCCATGTAGGGGAACTCCTTGACGCACCAGGAGCAGGTGGTGTACCAGAAGTTGATGAGTACCATGTCCTTGGTCTTCAGGAGCTCGGAGAGCTTCTGGGTATTCCCGTCGGAGTCCACGACCGAGAAGTCCCGCATGACGTCGCCCAGCTGGTAGTTCTTACCGCTGTGATCGGTATTGTCGATGACCGAGGATGTGACAGTCAGCTCGGTGGCGGTGCCGGTCAGAGGGTAGCAGGCTTCGGTCTTATAGCCCTCGGGCAGACCCGTGAGGACGGCCACGTACGTGCTGCTCTGCTTCAGGGAAATGGTGGCAATACCCGACTCGTTGGTGGTGGTGTAATTGACCAGATCCTCCAGGGTATCGTCGGTGTAGATGTAGACGTTGATGCCCGAGAGCTTGAGTCCGCCTGCAGACTTGACCGTAATGGAGTATTCCACCTTGGCGACGTCAGTGGTGCCGGGTTGGGTGTCGGCGGGGGGGATGACCGCCGCGGTCTCGCCGGTGGTTTCCTCGCCGGGAGCGGTGGTTTGGCAGCCTGCCAAGGTGGCAAGAAGCATCAGAACCGCGAGGATGAGCGAGAGCGTTCTGTTCAGTTTCTTCATGGTTTCTCTCCTATGGATTTTTTTGTTCGCTTATGTAATGTGTTGACAAAGAAGCATAGAACAACATTATATAGGATACCACAAGTTCCGCGAAAAATCAAGTGGATTTGCGAATTTTTTATTCTTTAACATATATGTTTACAATTTGCTCTTGAATTATCCGTTGAAATGTGATAAAATACTGTCTACGCATGGACTTTTTTATGTACGTCGAAATTTCCGCTTGAAAGGTAAAGAACATGATTGCATTTTCCGCAAAAAACAAGACTCGGATACGCCTCCTGACAGCCGTTTTGGCTGCCGTTATGGTGCTGTCTGCCGCCGCTGTTGTGATCGCTTGGCTGATCCCCGGCAGTACGGCGAACGGCGGAGGTATCCGTCCCTTTGAGGGGAATCTCATCACCAATCGGGACGACTATCTCGATAGCTCGGTGATGTATAAGCTCCCCGAGACCATAAAGGAGACCGACGAGATCTCGGTCATCGTGGAGGTCAAGGAAAAGCCTCTCCTGGAGCAGTATCCCGGTGCCTCCTCGGGGATGACCTTCACCGAGTACGCTCTCTCGGATGAAGCCGCCTCGGTGCGCGAGCGCATCGCCGCCGAAAAGCAGGCGCTGCTGGAGGATCTGGACGAGGCCAAGCTGAGCTACGCCCTCGGCGAGGACTACACCAACGTGCTCAGCGGTTTTGAGATCACCATCAAGGCGGGCGACTTCGAGGCTATCTCCAAGACCATCGGCGAGCGCGGTACCACCATCATCGGCGAGGTCTACAAGCCCGAGGAGACCCAGTCTCTGGGCAACACCACCCAGCTGGTGGAGAATACCGTCAACGTTTACGATACGGGTATCTTCAACAGCTCGGACTTTGCATACGACGGTACGGGCACCGTGGTGGCCGTGCTGGATACGGGTCTGGACTACTACCACTCTGCGTTCTCTTTGGGGAACTTCACCGCCGACAGAAACAAGCTGGGTCTGACCTTCGACGAGGTCGCCGCCCTCATCGGGGACACCCGTGCCTCGGGGATGCAGTCGGGCCTGACCGCCTCCGACGTGTACATCAACGAAAAGGTGCCCTACAGCTTTGACTACGCCGACGGGGATTCTGATGTGTACCCCATCGCCAGCGACCACGGTACCCACGTAGCAGGTATCATCGCGGGTAAGGACGGCACCATCACGGGCGTGGCTCCCAATGCACAGCTTGTCATCATGAAGACCTTCTCCGACGTGGAGTCCTCGGCCAGATCTGCCTGGATCCTGGCGGCACTGGACGACTGCGTGGTGCTGGGCGTGGACGTCATCAATATGTCCCTGGGTACCGATTGCGGCTTCTCCCGCGAGATGGACAAGGAAGCCATCTCGGGTGTGTACGACCGCATCCGTGCCGCGGGCATTTCCATTGTGGCCGCCGCATCCAACAGCTATAACTCCACGTATTCCTCCGAAAAGAACGGTAACCTGGGTCTGACCTCCAACCCCGACTCCGCCACCGTCGGCTCTCCCTCCACCTACAAGGGAGCCCTGTCGGTCGCTTCCATCAGCGGTACCAAGACTCCTTACCTGCTCTTTGGTGAGACCATCATCTACTTCCAGGAGTCCTCCGATCGCGTGTCCGAGGAAAAGAACTTCTACGACGACATCCTGCCCGACGGCGTGGATGAGCTGGAGATCGAGTTCGTCACCATCCCCGGCGCAGGTCGCTCTGCCGACTATACGGGCATTGACGTCACGGGTAAGATCGCTCTGGTCGCCCGCGGATCCACCACCTTTGAGGAGAAATCCAACGTCGCCCAACAGAAGGGCGCCGCCGGTATCATCATCTACAACAACGTCTCGGGTGATATCAAGATGAACGTGGGCGATACCACCATCGCCGTGGCCTCCATCCGTCAGGACGACGGTGAGATGCTGGCCGCCGAAGGAAGTGGCAAGCTCTCCATCAAGCGCTCCCAGACCTCGGGTCCCTTCATGTCCGACTTCTCCTCCTGGGGCCCCACTCCCGACCTCCAGCTCAAGCCCGAGATCACCGCCCACGGCGGCTCCATCCTCTCGGCTGTGCCCGGTCAGTCCTACGATCGCATTTCGGGTACCTCCATGGCAACCCCCAATATGTCGGGTGTGACCGCCCTGCTCCGTCAGTACGTCAAGCAGAGTTTCCCCGACAAGGCGGATGACCCCGTGGCGGTGACCGCTTTCGTCAACCAGCTTCTCATGTCCACCGCCGACGTGGTGTTCAATACCAACGGCCTGCCCTACTCCCCCCGTAAGCAGGGCGCGGGTCTGGCTAACCTGAAGAATTCTGCCGCTACCACCGCTTTCATCCAGACCTACGACCGTGTGACCGGTGAGGTCATGGATAAGTCCAAGATCGAGCTGGGCGATGACCCCGCCAAGACGGGCGTCTACACCCTCAAGTTCGCCGTCAACAATTTCGGTTCGGCCGCCCTGACCTACGATATTTCGGCACAGGTCATGACCGAGGGCGTCAGCGACACCAAGACCAACCAGGGCGAGACCACCGTTACCGAGCAGGGCTATATTCTGAGCGGTGCAACCGTTGCAGTCACCTCGGTCAGCGGCGGTACCCAGTCGGGGAACACCGTGACTGTGGCCGGTGGCAAGGTCGCTGAAATTACGGTCACCATCACCCTGAGCGATGCCGACAAGAAGTACCTGGACGAGTCTTTTGAGAACGGTATGTACGTCGAGGGCTTCTTGATCCTTACCGCCAAGGAGGGAACTACCGTCAATCTGAGTGCTCCCTACCTGGCCTTCTACGGCGACTGGACCGAGGCTCCCATCCTGGACCTGGACTTCTTCGCCACCAACAAGGACGAGCTGGACGATTCCATCGACCTGCTGGACAAGACCCTGCCCGATGCCTATGCTACCCGTCCTGTGGGACGCGTGGAGGGCGACTACGTTAACTTTATGGGCGCGTACTACTTCGTCCAGGATCCCGCTGCCAAGAAGATCGCCGCCGACCGCAAGTACATCTCCATCTCCAACCAGGAGGGTGCGGTCAACTCTGTCCAGTACATCTGGGCGGGTCTGCTCCGCAACGTCAAGGAGGCGGTCATCACGGTCACCGATGATGCCACCGGCGAGGTGGTCTATGAGACCGTGGATCGAGACATCCGCAAGTCCTATTCCAACGGCACCACCATTTTCCCCGCCAACGTCGACGTCAAGTTCTCGGCCATCGAGCAGGAGCTCAAGAATAACACCTCCTATACCGTCACCCTCAAGACCTACATGGACTACGACAGAGATGGTGCCGACACCAACGATAATAATACGTTTACTTTCCCCGTAGTCACCGACTTTGAGGCTCCCGCCATCACCGACTGCGAGTTCTACACCGAGTACGATAAGTCGGCCAAGAAAACCCGCCTCTTTGCCAAGATGGCGGTCTACGATAACCACTACGCCATGTGTATGCAGGTGGGCTACGTGGCTCTGGAGCAGGACGGCTACATGGTCAAGGCCTTTGACAAGTACATGACCCCCATCTACTCCGAGGACAACTCCACCACCACGGTCATCTACGAGCTGACCGATTACATCGACGAGATCCGTACCGGCGCTGCCAACGGCAACTGCATTACCGTGGTCACCTACGACTATGCCTTGAACCAAGCCGCTTACGAGATCCCCCTGCCCGACGATTACACCGACTTCTACTTCACTGAGACCGAGTTGACCCTGTCTCCCAACGAAGTGTATGACCTCAAGCCTCTGGTCTATCCCAATACCGAGTGGCCCGAGCTTCTGGAGTACTACTCCGCCAACATGGAGGTCGCTACCGTTGTCAACGATAAGCTGGTGGCCATCGCCCCCGGTGTGTCCCGCATCGTTGCCCGCGACCCCGTCAGCAAGAAGACAGCCTCCTTTACCCTGACCGTTCGCGGCGAGGGCGACGAGGGCTATGTCCGCTACGACAAGCCGGTGGCTGAAAACTTCACCCTGACCGGGTATCTGGTCGATAAGGCCTACTACTTCCTCTCCTCCGAGGAGCGGGAGATCGGTATGGACGGGGACGAGATGAAGTTTGTGGGGGAGAATTACAGCCTCTCCATGTTCCCCTCCGAGGCCGTGACCCTGCGTTACCGCCTGGACGCCTACTTCCCCGAGGACACCGAGGTGGTGTTCGAGTCCAGCAACGAGAAGATCGTCACCGTGGACGAAACCGGCAAGATCACCGCGGTTTCCGAGGGCTTTGCCTCCATCGCCGTCAAGGTTTTGATGGACGATAAGGCCACCTACTTCTCCAAGTCCATCAGCATCAGCGTCAAGGATCCCTACATCACCACAGGTCCCTCTCTGACCCACTACTTCGGTCTGGGCGGCGTGGTGAATATCCCCGAGTCCCTCTCCATTACCGAGATCGGACAGTACGCCTTCTCCAACTTCGACTACATCCCCAAGGATGAGCACGACGAGATCTCCGAGGATGCTCCCGAGACCACTAAGATCTGGTTCATCGGTGACGATACCGTTGAAGAGGTCATCATCCCCGAGGGCGTCAAGACCATTGGCCCCTACGCCTTTGCCAATCTGACTGCCCTGAAGCGCGTGGTTCTGCCCTCCACTTTGGAGCGCATCGACCAGGGGGCCTTCTACGGCTGTGCCGCCCTTAAGACCGTGGTCGGTCTGGAAAGCGTCAAGTTCATCAACCAGAACGCCTTTGCAGGCTGTGGCCTGGAGGGCTCCATCAAGCTGGACAGCGTGGTTGCGTTGGCTGACTACGCCTTCTACGGCAACGCCTCCCTGAAGAGCGTGACCCTGTCCTCCGCTACCCAGTCGGTGGGTGCTTACGCCTTTGCGGGCGCCAAGTCCCTGACCTCGGTGAACATCCCCGCCGAGAAGATCAAGCTGGGACGCTACGCCTTCTCGGGCTGTGAGTCCCTGCCCATCGTATCTATCAACGCTTCGGTAGTGCCTGCGGGTGCTTTCGACGGTTGCCGTGCCTTGACCGAGGTTACCTTGGGTCGTGACGTGGCGGTCATCGGCGAGTACGCCTTCCGCGGTACCGCCCTGAATGCCTTTACCGTGGAGAGCGGTAACCCCAACTTTACGGTACAGAACGGCAAGCCCTACCTATTGAATAAGGAAGGGAACACCCTGGTTCTGGTGGCTCCCGGTGTGAAGGGAAGCTTTGAGCTGACCGACGCCAAGGTCACCGCCATCGGTACGGGTGCCTTCTCGGGCAACAAGGATCTGACCTCGGTCAAGATGCCCCAGGTCACCTCCGTGGGCGCGTATGCCTTTGCTGATTGCACCAAGCTGGCGTCTGTCAGCCTCGGCAAGCTGACCGAGATCGGCGACCACGGCTTCTATAGAACCGCCATCAAGTCCACACCCGCCTTGGACGGTGTAGCCGTTATCGGCGAGTATGCCTTCGCCCGCTCCGCCATTGAGAGTGTCACCATTCCCGACGGCGTAGTCGTGGGAGACTCCGCCTTCCGCGAGTGCAAGTCGCTGAAGAGCGTCAAGATCGGAAACAACGTCACCATCGGTGCCAATGCTTTCCGTCTGGATCTGGACAGCAACTTCAAGCAGGACTTCTACAAGATCGACGATACCCGCTACTATTTCTACATCCTCACCTCCCCCATGACCGAACTGGTGGTCGGCGAGAATGTGACCATTGGAAACAGCGCTTTCTACGGTGCTTCCATGCTGGAGAGCATTACCTTGGGTAAGGGGGCCGACATTGGTGACTTTGCCTTCTACAATGCCGCTTCTCTGAAGAACATCGACCTTTCCGCCGTGATCTCGGTGGGCAAGTCCGCCTTCTCGGGTGACATGCTCTACGAATTCAGCAACAGCGGCATGACTACGCCCGCCCTGGACGCCGAGGGCATGTACATCTACCGCTACTACGCCCCTGTCCTTGAGTTTGTCAAGCTGAGCGCCGCAACCTCCATCGGGGAAAATGCCTTTGCCTACTGCCGCGATCTCAAGTCAGTAGAGTTGGGTGACGGCATCACCGATATTCCCGCCCAGGCCTTCTTCTATTGCGAGTCCCTGGCCGACTTCGATTTTGCCGGTATCAAGACCATCGGCACCAATGCCTTTAACACCACGGCTCTGGTGAATCTTGATCTGTCCTCCGTGGAGAGTCTCGACACCTACGCCTTCGTCTACAACGACGGTCTGACCTCCGTGACCCTGAATCCGAACGGCGTCAGCCTTGCTGAAGGCGCGTTTGCCTACTGCGAGGGGCTTTCTGCCGTAGAGAACCTGAATAAGGTCACCTCTGTGGGCGATTATGCCTTCGCTTATACCGCCATCACCGCGGCAGATCTTTCGTCTGCCACCTACGTCGGTACTCACGCCTTCTTGAAGCAGACAATGACCGACTTTACCGTGACCCTCGGCTCGGCTCTGACCGATCTGGGGGACAACCCCTTTGCCAACTGCCGCCTGGATGCCTTCACCGCTACCGAGACCGAGACCTTCAACGGCAATGAGTACGGAACCGAAACCCACACCTTCGATATCAGCGCAACCATCCGTGTCATAGACGGTCACCTCTATTGCGTGGTCCCCGACGGTCTGGTGCTGGTGACCTATGCCGGTGACGCCAAGTCGGTCACCGTGGCCGACGGTACCGTCCGCATCGCCGACATGGCCTTTGCAGGCGCTCCCGTCACCCACGTCATCACCCCCTATACTCTCCGCTCGGTGGGTCATAAGGCCTTCTATCAGTGTGAAAAGCTGAACATGATCACCTTCGCCTCCTACATGGCTCCCGCCTTGGAGGAAGCCTACGACGTGGAGCTCTTCAACGCCAAGACCCACATCCCCGCAACGGGTATGTATACCTTCACCTACAGTGAGAGTGGTGACCCCGTGGAGCAGCCGGGTCTGGAGATCATCCCCTACTTCATGTGGAACGCCGCCGATACCCCCTCCAACGTCTACTACGGTGCCAACTTTGTGGATTACATCGGTTTGACCGAGGGCGATCTGGTGATGGTACGTCCCTCCAACGGACAACAGTACGATTCCTTTATCTTTACCCAGTACTTCTCCACCGTGGTGGACGGTGCCGCGGCCGCTGACGAGGTGACCCTGGCTGCCATTGCCGCCATCAACGCCCTGCCCGAGACTGTATCCCTTGCGGATAAGCCTTTGGTGATCGCCGCCCGCGAGGCGTACAACAAGATCTCCACCATTGAACAGCGCGCTCTGGTCACCAACTACTCCAAGCTGGAGCAGGCCGAAAAGCGTATCAAGGATCTGGAGTATCTGGAATCCGGCGATGAAACCGAAACCACCCCCGGCTTGGATGACCACGTCAACTTCTTTGAGGGTCTGGAGCCTGTGACCATCGTTATGGGCATGTTCGCCATTCTGATGATCGCAGCTACGGTGGTATTTGCCGGCCTGTATGCAGGTAAGCGCAAGGAATTGATGGCAGCTATGGAGGAAGCCGGAGAGACCAAGGACACGCCTTCCGGATCTGACGACGAGACTGCGTCTGACGAGACGGATTCTTCTGAGGCCGCCGGCGAGGACACCCCTTCTGAGACTGCCGATGAAGCTGCTTCTGCGGAGGATACCGAGCAAACCGAGATCCCTGCGAAGGCTCCCGTCAAGTCCCGCGCCAAGCTCCGTGCCGAGGCACGGGCCAGAGCTCGTGACGAAAAGCGCGCAAAAGCGCATCTCAAGACCTTTGCAAAGAAAGCCCCCGTGCGGTTTTCTTTCCATATCCCGCCCGTCGTGACCATGATCATTATGGGTATTCTGGCACTGATTCTGGTCGTGCTGGCCGTCGTCTCTGCCATCAACGGTTTCTCCCTTTGGGATACGCCCTACACCGGTCTGGATGAAACGGGCTTCACCGTCAGCGTCCGCTTCGACGCCAACGGCGGCTCCTTCGCGGGGAGCCCCAACGAGGTCTACATCGTAGACGTTTTCAACCCCGCTGACTACAAGACCAATGCTGAAGGCAAGGTCGAGATCCCCCTCGTCGCCCCTGACGATGCCATTCGTCAGGACAGTGCGTTCCCCGTGTCCAATACGGGTCACTTCCTGGCCGGTTGGTATACCGAGCGTTCCCCCCGCGTGGATGCCAACGGTCATCCTCTGGACGAATTCGGCCAGCTTACCTCGATTTCGGGACGGGAGCAGGGCTACGTGTACAGCGGTAAGTGGGATTTTGCCGATGACCGCCTGACGGTGGATCCCAACGGCACTCACGGCTCCGCCGAAAACCAGGTGACCCTGTACGCCGCCTGGGTACCCTACTTCAACTTTGAGTTTTACGCACAGAATCAAGACGGCTCCTTCTCCCTCGTGGAGACCAAGCAGCTTATCGAGATCGCCCTCCCTGAGTGGAATCTCACCACGGGCAAGATGGACATGAAGGAGTTCCCCGCACGGGACGGTATGACCTTTGAATCCGCCTTCCTGGACGAGGCCATGACCATCCCCGCCGAGGGTATCGTCAGCGGCGGTGTGGATTACGAGCAGGGAACCGTCAGCGGTGACGGTACCATCCGTTTCTACACCACCTGGAGGGAGGGAACCTGGTTCCGTATCTCCACCCCCAAGCAGTTCTACGACAACGCCCGCCTGGGAGGCAGTTACATGATCGAAGCCGACCTGGACTTCACCGATTCCCTCTGGCCTATGGTTATGAGCACGGGCGAGTTCACGGGCAACATCGTGGGTAACGGTCACAAGATCTCCAACGTGACCGTGCTCCAGGGTGACAATTCCAAGATCAATGGCGGTCTGTTCGGTGTGTTGGGTACAACGGCCAACATCAGCGATGTCAATTTTGAGAATATCACCTACCGCATCGTGGCGGGCTCCCGTATGCAGGCGCCCAACTACGGTCTGCTGGCCGGTACCGTCCACGAGGGCGCGGCCCTCACGAACGTGACCATCGCGGGTACCATTGAGGTGGGCAAGGACTGCTACCGTCCCAATGACTACAACATCGGTCTGCTTTGCGGAGCGGGAACCGTCGAGGGCATCGACATGAGCGGTATTACGGTTACCGTTGAAGATCCCGACAACAATACCGCCCGCGTGGAGGTGGATCCCGAGACCGGCGTGGTCACCCTGACCTTTGCCGAGTAAGCCGTTCATGCGTATACAATTAAATGGAGGAATATATTAAATGAGTAAGAAAATTCTTTCTGTTGTCCTGGCGCTGGTGATGTGCCTGGGCGCAGTCTCTCTGTTTGCTTCCTGTGGGGGCAAGGGGGGATCCAATCCCGATGCACTGGTCATCATGACCGAGGAGCTGGACGGTCTGTTCAACCCCTTCTTCTCCACCACCGCCGCTGACGGCACCATCGTGTCCATGACCCAGATCGGCATGCTGGGCACCGACTACGTGAACGGTGAAGTCGTGGTTGCTTGCGGTGACGATCACGCCGTGGCCGTCAAGGACTACGACATCGTTTTCGACAGCACCACCGGCAACACCACCTACACCTTCGTCATCAAGAACGGCATCAAGTTCTCGGATGGCAAGCCCCTGACTATCAATGACGTCATGTTCAACCTGTACGTCTACCTGGATCCCGTGTACACCGGTTCTTCCACCATGTACTCCACCGACATTCTGGGTCTGCGGGACTACCGCACCCAGACCGTCAGCTCGGGAGACAGCAATGCCGATGACCAGATCTCCCAGCAGGCCACCGACAGAGCCAAGAACCGCATCAACGAGCTGATCAACCTCTACAAGCAGGTGGGTCAGACCGCCACCCAGGGCACCTACAGCGCCACCTACGACCAGATGGTGGCTGCCATCCAGGCGCACTCCCTGTCCAGCGGTTATAAGGAGGCTATCTCCAACGATCCCTCTAAGGTCACTGTAGACAACCTGCTGGCAGACTACGAGCTCACCCTGCAGTACTTCAAGGAGGAGCTGAACACCGACTACGCCTCCGCCAAGGAAGCCTACCTGGAGGAGCCCTACAAGTCCACCGGTGAGTTTGACGAGGTCACCTCCTTCATGTACGCCGAGGGCTACGTCACCATCGAGTACGAGAAGGACGAGAACAACAAGGACATCAAGTCCCGGATCAAGAAGGTCATCCGCAACTACAACGCCGACGTGGTGAAGGACAAGGAGTCCGCCATCAAGTACGTCTACGATTCCAAGGTGGAGCAGGAGCTGCACATGATCCTCATGTACTGGGCCACCGCACAGAAGCTGACTACCGGCTACACCGCCGCCGCCAAGGAGGTCATCCTGCACGCCAACGTTCAGGACGGCCAGCTGGCTGTGCCCAACATTTCGGGCATCGTCTCTCTGGGCCACACCTCCGACGTGACCTCGATCACCGCCAAGAACGGCACCTACACCGTGGCACATAGCCACAACGCCGACGGCACTCCCGTAAATGCCGAGGAGTACGACGTCCTGCAGATCACCATCAAGGGCACCGACCCCAAGGCCATCTGGAACTTCGCCTTCTCGGTGGCTCCCCAGCACTACTACGCTGAGGGCTACACCGTGGATATCGCCAACAACAAGTTCGGCGTGGAGTACGGCTCCTACGACTTCATGACCACCGTCATCCAGTCTCCCCGTAACGTCAAGGTTCCCATGGGTGCGGGTGCTTACAAGGCCACCGATGCCAATAACGGCGACAACCCCTCGGGTACCGCCTTCTTCAGCAACAACGTGGTCTACTTCAAGGCCAACGACAACTTCATGATGGGTCAGCCCAAGATCGACAAGATCCGTTACCAGGTGGTCTCCTCCTCCAACGCCCTGAACGTGCTGGAGAGCGGTTCCGTCCACTTCGTTACCCCCCAGTTCACCCAGAACAACATCGATAAGCTGAACGGTATGGCCTCCAAGGGTATCGAGAAGACCTCTACCCGCCAGCTGGGTTACGGTTACATCGGTATCAACGCCGGTAAGGTGCCCGACATCAATATTCGTAAGGCCATCATGTGCGCCATGGATACCAGCCTGGCTCTGTCCTACTACTCCACCGGTACCGCCGAGACCATCTACTGGCCCATGTCCACTGTGTCCTGGGCTTATCCCAAGGATCAGAGCGGTAACAACAGCCGCGACAACCTTCACAGCGATTACATCGCCATCAACTGGAACCGTGAGGATGCTATGGCGTCTATCCAGTCCTTCATGGAGGCTGCCGGCGTGTCCGCAGGTGATTCCTCCCTGTCCATCAAGTTCACCATCGCAGGCTCCAACCTGACCGATCACCCCACCTATCAGACCTTCCAGAACGCCGCTGACCTGCTCAACGAGTGCGGCTGGGACATCGAGGTGGTTCCCGATACCCAGGCTCTGACCAAGCTTTCCACCGGTTCTCTGGCCGTGTGGGCCGCCGCTTGGGGCTCCACCATCGATCCCGATATGTACCAGGTCTACCACAAGAACTCCACCGCCACCTCGACCCTGGCTTGGGGCTACCGTGAGATCCTGGCATCTCCCGCTCTCTACCAGTACGAGAACGGCATTCTGAATGACCTGTCTGCCGTTATCGACGAGGCACGTGAGACCGAGGATCAGACCGTTCGCTCTGCTCTCTACAAGGAGGCTATGGGCTACGTCCTCGACCTGGCCGTGGAGATGCCCGTCTACCAGCGTGACGTCCTCTACGCCTACAACGCCAACGTTATCAACCCCGACTCTCTCCCCGAGGAGATCAACCCCTACACCTCTCCCCTGGACAAGATCTGGGAACTGGAGTTCGCGAACTAAGTGATAAGATAAGGTGTCATTATGTTAAAGTATATTTTGAAACGTCTTGGACTGGCGGTGCTCATTCTGCTGGGCGTATCTCTCATTATTTACGTTCTGGTCAGATGCATGCCCGTCAGCTTCATTGAAGGCAAGATCGCTGAGATGAACCAGGGCGGTGCAACCATTCCCGAGGAGACCGTGGAGAGCATGAAAAAGCTTTACGGTCTGGAAGATAACAGTGTGATGGGTATTCTCAAAGGCTACGTCAACTGGCTGGGGAAGCTGGTTCAGTTTGACTTTGGTACCAGCTTCAAGTACGGTGACCCCGTCATTGACGTCATCCGTAAATACATGGGCGTTTCCTTCGCCATTGCCATGGTGGCTACGGTTTTTGAGTTCCTCATCGCCATCCCCCTCGGTATCACCGCCGCTACCCATCAGTATTCAGCGCGGGACTACATTGTGACCATTCTGGTCATGATCGGTATCTCCCTGCCTGCCTTCTTCTTCGGACAGGTGCTGAAAGACCTGTTTGCCAACAAGCTTGGGTGGTTTCCGCCGTCGGGTATGACCGATGCCTCACAAACTTATACGGGCTTTGCGTTGATCCTGGATTACCTGCGGCACATGTGCATACCCGTCCTCACGGTGGTCATCCTATCCATCGGCGGACGCATGCGAATGACCCGTACCAATATGCTGGAGGTTCTGCATTCGGATTATATCCGTACCGCCCGCGCCAAGGGTCTCTCGGAGCGCAAGGTCATCTATAAGCATGCCTTCCGCAACACCCTCATTCCCCTGGTTACCAATCTGGCAGGGCTTCTGCCCTCCCTGTTCTCGGGTGCCATCATCACCGAGCAGGTGTTCGACCTGCCCGGTATCGGTAACATTGCTTATAAGGCGATGATCGTGGCCGACATCCCCTTTATCATGGGTTACAATATGTTCCTGGCGCTCCTCAGTGTGCTGGGCGTACTCTTGGCAGACCTGATGTACGCGGTGGTGGATCCCCGCGTCAAGCTGGCGTAAGCGATGGGAGGTTGATATTATGGAAGAAAATAAGAATCAATCCTTGATGGCTACCGCCGAAACGGCAGCTGAGTCTGCCGAAGCCGAGGCAGTCACCGTGGCCGAGGACGAGCCCCTGGATAAAAACGTTCGCCTCATGTCTCCCACCCGCATGGTGGTGCGCCGCTTCTTCCGCTCTAAGCTGAGCGTGGCGGGCATCATCATGATCGTGGCGCTGTTCCTGTTCTGCTGGGTCGGCCCCGTGGTCTACACCCAGTGGGGCGAGACCACCCAGGATAAATCCGGCAAGGTGGAGTACACCGAGCAGCCCATCACCTACGAGGTGGACGGTCAGACCGTCACCTTCTACCAGGTCGTCGAGACCAATAAGACCATCAATTCTCTGGCCAAGCCCAGCTCGGAGCATCTGCTGGGTACCGACAAGGACGGACGTGACGTCTTCACCCGTCTGATGTACGGCGGCCGTATCTCCCTGACTGTCAGCTTCATTGCCGTCTTCGCCATCACCATCTTCGGTGTGGTGCTGGGCGGTATCGCCGGCTACTTCGGCGGCGTAGTGGACGGTGTCATCATGCGAATCTGCGACGTGCTCATGTGCCTGCCCGGATTCCCCATCCTGCTCATCATCGGTACGCTTCTGGATTCCATGGGCGTGCCCTCCCAGCTCCGTATCTACTACCTCATGGCCTACCTGACCCTGTTCTCATGGCCGGGCACGGCGCGTCTCGTCCGAGGACAGATCCTGTCCCTCCGCGAGCAGGAGTACATGGTGGCCGCCGAGGCCATGGGCTACTCTACTTCCCGTAAGATCTTCAAGCACCTGGTGCCCAACGTCATGCCCCAGCTCATCGTTTCCATGACCCTGTCCCTGGGTAGCATGATCCTGTACGAGGCATCCCTCTCCTACCTGAACATGGGTGTCCGCGCACCCTACGCCGCTTGGGGTACCATGATCAACATCGTAGCCGAGGATCAGTACATCTTGGAGAACTTCTTCAACGTATGGGGACCTCCCGGCCTCTGCATTATCCTCGCCGTTCTGGGCTTCAACTTCGTCGGCGACGGTCTGCGTGACGCCCTTGATCCCAAAATGAGACGGTAAGGAGGGAAGAACTATGGCAGAAAAGAAAAATTCCCACTACTTATCGGGTAAAGAGATCCGCGCCATCGCCAAGGAGAACCGCAAGATCATGTCGGCCCTTGAGAAGCGCAAGCACCGCAAGGCGGCCGAATCCGAGTTTGTAACCGAAATGAAGGATCCCGCCAATATTCTGGAGATCGACGACCTGCACACCTATTTCTTTACGGATCAAGGTGTGGTCAAGGCTGTAAACGGTGTCTCCTTCAACGTACCCAAGAACGCTACCGTCGGCGTGGTGGGCGAGTCGGGGTGCGGCAAATCCGTGACCAGTATGTCGGTCATGCAGCTCCTGCAGGGCCCTCAGGGTCAGATCGTCTCGGGTTCCATCCGCTTCAATTCCCACGACTTCAAGCGGGATGCGCGCGGGAACATTATTCCCACGGGCGAGGTGGATCACAACGGCACCCCCCTCTACGAGATGGAGGATAAGGTTTTCGATATCGCCAATATGCCCATCCATGAGATCCATCGCATCCGCGGCCGTCAGATCGCCATGATCTTCCAGGAGCCTATGACTTCTCTGAACCCCGTGTTCACCATCGGCGACCAGCTCGACGAGGTCACCTTCATCCACGTCCCCGGTGCCACCAGAGAAATGGCCAAGGCTCGCTCCATGGAAATGCTCTCCCTCGTGGGCATCGCCGCTCCCGAGCGGGTGTACAAGGCATTCCCCCACGAGCTGTCGGGCGGTATGCGTCAGCGCGTCATGATCTCCATGGCTCTGGCTTGTAACCCCCGCCTCATCATCGCAGACGAGCCTACCACGGCTCTGGACGTGACCATTCAGGCGCAGATCCTGGATCTGCTCCGAGATCTGAAAAACAAGATGGACGGCTCTGTCCTTCTCATCACCCACGACCTGGGTATCATTGCCGAGATGGCCGATTACGTGGTGGTGATGTACGCAGGCCGCGTC
Organism: Eubacteriales bacterium; assembly: GCA_045602325.1. Taxonomy (GTDB): domain Bacteria; phylum Bacillota; class Clostridia; order Oscillospirales; family CAG-272; genus CAMEON01. The sequence goes on from JAZSBH010000138.1 coordinate 24,937, forward strand.
ATCGAGCAGGGAACCGTGCAGGAGATCTTCCATGATCCCCGCCACCCCTACACCATCGGTCTGCAGAAGTCCAAGCCTACCATGGATTCGGACAGCGAGACCCTGTTCAACATCCCCGGAAACGTGCCTAACCCCGTGAATATGCCCAACCACTGCTACTTCAAGGAGCGGTGTGACCGCTGTATCGGGAAATGCTCGGGAGACTATCCCTGCATGAAGCAGGTCAGCCCCACACACTTTGTCGCGTGCCATTTGTACGGAGAGGAGGAGACTCATGACTGATACCCAAAAACCCATCGTGGAAACTGCTGATGAGCGCAAGCCTCTCCTCGAAGTGCGTAACCTGCGTAAATGCTTTCCCATCAAGAAATCCCTTACGGGTAAGGTTCAGCAGGAGCTGGTCGCTGTGGACGACGTGTCCTTCAAGCTCTACCCCGGCGAGACCCTGGGTATCGTAGGTGAGTCGGGATGCGGTAAGACCACCATGGGTCGTACCATCCTCCGCCTCCACGATGCAAACGGTGGTGAGATCATCTACGACGGCAAGAACATCGAGAACTATTCCAAGACCCAGATGCGCTCCCTGCGCACCGAAATGCAGATCATTTTCCAGGATCCCTATTCCTCCCTGCCTCCCCGCGCAACGGTGGGTGACATTCTCTCCGAGCCCGTGAAGGTACACAGGATCGTCCCCCCCTCCCAGGTCAAGGACTACGTCATCGACCTCATGGAGCAGTGCGGTCTGCGGGATTACTACTACGAGCGCTACCCCCACGAGTTCTCCGGCGGTCAGCGTCAGCGCATCTGCATCGCCCGTGCTCTGGCCGTCAACCCTAAGCTGGTGGTCTGCGATGAGCCTGTGTCGGCGCTGGACGTGTCCATCCAGGCACAGATCATCAATCTGCTCAAGAAGCTCCAGAAGGAGCGCAACCTGACCTACCTGTTCATTTCCCACGACCTGTCGGTGGTCAAGTTCATCTCGGATAAGATCGGCGTGATGTATTTGGGTTCCATGGTGGAGTTTGGTGATAAGAAGGATATTTTCGGAAATCCCCTCCACCCCTATACCAAGGCCCTCTTCTCCGCCATTCCCAACCCCGATCCCGACAAAAAGATGGAGCGCATCGTGCTGAAGGGGGATATCCCCTCTCCCGCCAATCCCCCCAAGGGATGCCGCTTCCATACCCGTTGTCCCGAGGCCTGCGAGGGATGCGGGCAGAACGTTCCTGTTTACCGCGAGGTGGAGCCCGGTCACTTCGTGGCGTGCCACTTGATGGATCAGTAAGCCATGAGTATGGATAAGAAGCACCCGAAAAAGAAGAAGGAAAAGATCGTCTACATCGACGATGGATCCACCATAGCCGATATGTCGGGGGTGGGGCGAAAGCCCGTAAGCCGTCCTGTCCAGCCTATCCACGGCGGGAAACAGAAGCGTCAGCCCACCACGCGTGCCGGGAGTATCTGGCAGACCTACAAGGATGCTGTCCGCGCCATGATCGGTCCCATGCTGATCACCATTGGCGGGATCTCGGTGATTTTCCTTCTCGTCTGGATCATCCTTGGATTTTTCGCATAACACAACCGTTTCGCAAACCGCACAGCGCATCTGCCTTGTGCGGTTTGTGCCTGAAATGTCTATACATGAAAGGATTTTACCATGAAATTTTCTGTACGAATCATTGCCCTCCTCCTGTGCATTGCTATGCTTGCAGGCTTGGGGGTGGCTACCGTATGGGCTGCTCCCACCGCTGTGACGGGTGCCGTTAAGACCGACTCCGAGACCATCAAGATCGGAGACACCGATACCGGCGTGACCCTGACCCAGATGCTGCTTTCGAGCGGTTCCCAGTACAGCAAGTCTGCCGACGGCCTTTTGAACGTCATTGAGGTCAACCTCTCGGACAAGGTCACCATGGCCGTTCTCAACGGCGGTGACTACAACTGGAGTAAGGCTACCATGGGTGAAAGCGTCGTAGCCTACAACCGGTCCCACACCGATGGCACCGTTCTGGCCGCCGTCAACGGCGATCCTTGGATCGTCTACCACACCGACTACGACGGTGACGGCGTTAAGGCCACCGGTCCCGCCGTTAAGCACGTCAGCGTCTCCCGCGGTACCATGATCATCGACGGTGAGCTGTGGGCGTCCCACCAGATCAACGACGAGAACAATCTGGCGCGCACCGATAACGCCGAGCGCGGTACTCCCGCCTCCCGCGGCCCTGTATTCGCCATCAAGAATGACGGCACCGCCATGATCGGCACCCCCACCATTGGCGTGAATCTGATTAACGCCGCCACCGACAAGTCTGTCAAGGCGGATGGCATCAACCGTCTGCCCGCTCCCAATTCCATTATTCTTTACAACCACCGTTGCGGCACCGAGTCCTTTGCCTTTGAGGATGCCTACGAGATCTATCTGGATTGCTCTGACGCCGCCTTCAGCCTGTCGAAGCCCACGAACGGTAAGGTCGTCGCCATTTTTGAGAGCGGTGACAAGTCTACCCGTCCCGCCATCGATGGGAAAACCGTGGTCATTTCTGCCCGCGGTAGCTCCATTTCCCGTATTAAGGGGCAATTCAAGGTGGGTGATACCGTGAGTGTCAACTGCAGCGTGACCTCGGATGCCATGACTCCCGGCCAGGCCACCGTATGGGGCGAGGTCAAGGATGCCATCGCCGGCTTCTTTACCCTGATGCAAAAAGGTCAGTTGACGGGACAGCCCGGCAACACCACCAACTATCCCTGCTCCATCATTGGTATGAAGAAGGACGGTACTGTGGTGCTGATCTCCACTACCGCCACCGTGGACGGTACCCGCAACGCCTGCCAGATGACCAACCTGCCCTCCCTGTGTAAGGAACTGGGTTTGGAGACGGCCATTCTCTTTGACGGCGGCGGCTCCACCACCATGGTGTCCCTGTTGGGGAATAAGTACGTTCGCCGCTCCTCGGCCGTAGACGGTAACAACAGCGTCCGTGCCGTCATCAGCGGTATCGCTGTTGTTTACAAGGGTGTGGATAAGGATTACACCAACGCCGAGACCAAGAACACTGCCTATCTGGCCGGTCTGGGATTGGCTACCCCCGAGGAGCCCGATCTGGAGGGCGCCGATCTGCGCGTGACCCCCTCCTATGCTTACGGCTATCTGGCTCAGGTGGAGACGGTCAACGGCACCAAGCACGACGACCTGATCGGCCGCCGCGATCCCAACTATGCTTCCGGCTGGTCTGCCGAGGAAAAGGCCGCAGCCATCCAACCCGCTATCCTGAAGGATGCGGAGCTGACCGAGGACGGCAAGCTGATCCTGTCGGGCTGGGCGCTGGTCAACGGTGGACAGAATACCCACTACTGGTCTTTGGACAAGGAGCACTGGTATCAGTGTGTCGGCGGTGAATTTACCGACGCAGAGCAGGCGCTTCTGAATCGTGCCGGTACGGAAGGGAACATGAAGGCTCCCTCCGCCGCCAAGGGGCGCTTTGTCAATCTGACTGCGGATCTGTCGGAGCAGGAAGGTGATAGCTTTACCGTCTACTTCGCCGTGGCTGCCGCAGGCAATACCGAGAAGCTGCTCCACTACCTGACCGTTGAGAACGCAATCCGCTATGCCGAAGAGACCGAGGCACCCACCGAGCCCGTGACCGAGGCTCCTACGGAGGAGCCTACCGAAGCGCCTACCGAGGCGGTCACGACCGTACCTGTCGAGGATGTTACCACATCTGTTGTGATCGCGGGGACTGAACCCGTGGAGGAAAAGGGATGTGCTTCTGTAGTGGGCATTTCCGCCGTGGTCCTTCTTTCGGCTATGGCTGTAGCTGTTGCATTGAAAAAGAAGGATTGATCTATTTTTCATTTCACGCCCCGCTTTTGCGGGGCGTGTTTCCGTTTGCGGGGAAAAATGCGGAGAAAATGCTGATATTTTTTTGTCAAACCCCTTGACAACAACCGCAAATTGTGCTATAATACGCCCAATCGAATAGAAAAACAAAGGCTATGACGAAGACGGTCAAGGTCGAGTGCCCCCAGAGAGTCGGCGGTTGGTGCGAGCCCGACGGTATTCCCCTTACAGACCCATCCCTTCCGAGCCGGAGGACTTGAACCCATCCGCGGATGAAAGTAGAGACTCCCGTGTATGCCGCGTGAGAGCATAGGAATTGTTGGATTCCAAAGAGTGGCGCCCACCGGGCGCAATTTGAGTGGTACCGCGGATGTGTATGCACCCGTCTCAAAGTGTTTTGAGACAGGTGTGTTTTTTTATTCGTATGAAACGATTTCCGATTGGAGGAACAAACACATGGCAAACGAGACAAGAACCAATGCTGTCGATCTGACAAAGCTGCAAGAGGTCGCCATCCGTATCCGCGAAATGCGGGAGATCTGCGGCTTTACCGTGGAGGAAATGGCACAGAAGACCGAAGTCACAGCCAACGAGTATATCCGCTACGAGGCGGGCGAGCTGGACTTCCCCTTCTCCTTCATTCATAAGAGCGCTCTGGCTTTCGGTATTGGTATTACCGACCTGCTCGAGGGTCGCTCCGCCCATCTGTCCTCCTACACCGTTACCCGCCGCGGCGAGGGTCAGGAGACTGCCAAGGAGGCAGGCATCAGCATCATGTCGGTGGCCCCCCTCTTCCGCAAGAAGATCGCCGAGCCCTATCGCGTACGCTACGAGTACGACCCTGCGCTCCAGAACAAGCCCATTCACCTCACAAAGCACGACGGTCAGGAGTTCGACTTTGTCCTGGAAGGGAAACTCAAAGTGCAGGTTGGCTCCAACATCGAGTATTTGGAAGCAGGCGACTGCATCTACTATAACAGCTCTACCCCCCACGGTATGATCGCTGTGGACGGCCAGGACTGCCTCTTTATGGCTGTAGTCCTCCCCGGTGAGAGCGCTCTGTCTCCCGAGTTGGTGCAGGAATCTCTGCGCCAGATCCACGAGGATGGCGAGGTTAAGGCCGTGGAGACGGTCACCACCCCCTTCATTGATACCGTGGTCAACGAGAACGGCGCCCTGCAGAAGATCACCTTCAAGAACGAAGACAAGTTCAATTTTGCCTTCGACGTGGTGGATGCCCTGGCCAAGCGCGATCCGAACAAGCTGGCTATGCTCCACATCTCCCGCGATATGACCGAGCGCCGCTTTACCTTCAACGACATGAAGCGTGCCTCCAACCAGGCTGCTAACTACTTCAAGTCCCTGGGTATCAAGAAGGGCGACCGCGTCATGCTGGTGCTGAAGAGACATTACCAGTTCTGGTTCGCTATCTTGGGTCTCCATAAGCTGGGTGCCATCGCCATTCCTGCCACCAATCAGCTGGTCAAGCACGACCTGGAATACCGCTTCAATGCGGCGGAGGTTTCCGCGATCGTCTGTACCGCCGACGGTGATGTGGCAAGTCAGGTAGACCTGGCCGCCGCCGAGGCTCCCTCCCTGAAGACCAAGGTGTTGGTGGGCGGGCAGCGGGAAGGCTGGCGCAACTTCGACGAGGAATTCCCCCTCTTCAGCGCCCACTTCTACCGCACAGACGACACCCCTTGCGGCGACGATCCCATGATCATGTTCTTCACCTCGGGGACCACCGGCTATCCCAAGATCGCCGCTCACAGCTACAAGTATGCCCTGGGTCACTACATCACCGCCAAGTACTGGCACGGCGTTTCAGAGGACGGCCTCCACTTTACCATCTCGGACACGGGGTGGGGTAAGGCTCTCTGGGGTAAGCTCTACGGCCAATGGCTGGCCGAGGGCGCGGTATTCACCTATGACTTCGACCGCTTCGACGCCTCGGTGATCCTGCCCATGTTCGCCAAGTACCAGATCACCACCTTCTGTGCCCCCCCCACTATGCTCCGCATGATGATCAAGGAGGATATCTCCAAATATGATTTCTCCTCTGTCCGCCACATGACCACCGCCGGCGAGGCCCTCAACCCCGAGGTCTACCGCCAGTTCGAGAAGGCTACGGGACTCCAGATCAAGGAGGGCTTCGGTCAGACCGAGACCACCCTGTCCATCGCCAACCTCATGGGCAATCCCCACAAGGTAGGCTCCATGGGTAAGCCCTCGCCGCTGTACGACATGATGCTGGTGGATCCCGACGGCAATCCCGTGCCCGACGGTGAGACGGGTGAGATCGTCATCAAGGTGGGCGACAAGGCTCCCTGCGGTCTGTTCCTGGGCTACTACCGCAATCAAGAGAAGACCGACGAGGTGCTCCATGACGGCTACTACCACACCGGCGACACCGCTTGGTGCGACGAGGACGGCTTCTACTGGTACGTGGGCCGCGTGGATGACGTCATCAAGTCCTCGGGCTACCGCATCGGGCCCTTTGAGATCGAATCGGTCATCATGGAACTGCCCTACGTCCTGGAGTGCGGTGTGTCCGCCGTGCCCGATGAGGTCAGAGGTCAGGTGGTCAAGGCCTCGGTGGTTCTCGTGAAGGGAACCGAACCCACCGAGGAACTCAAGAAGGAGATCCAGAATTACGTCAAGAAAAACACCGCGCCCTACAAGTACCCCCGTATCGTTGTGTTCCGTGACGAGCTGCCCAAGACCATCAGCGGTAAGATCCAGCGCAACAAGCTGTGATCCTGTAAAAAATCACAAAATACTGCTTGCTGTGACAAGAAATTTTGCTTGATTTTACCCAAATAAAATAATTGACAAAGCATCAAAGTTGTGTTATAATTATCTGTATCAAAGGCATTGACGGAGAGGATGCCCCGACACGGTTTCAGAGAAATGGCGGTAGGTGCGAGCCATCAACACGGTCGCGGTATTTGTAGCTCCCGAGCCGGACGGAAGAGCGCACTCCTCCCATGTGGGAATGAGAGCAGGTAGACCCGTCCCGCGTCATGACCGCGTTAGCGTCAACGGGTTGATCGACCCGACCGAGTGGCGGATCTTTCCGCAATTTGAGTGGTACCGCGGGTGCTGTATAATGATTTTATGCGCACTCGTCTCAAAGTAACGACACTTTGGGACGGGTGCGCTTGCTTGTTTTTCGGCCGGCGACACCCGAGAAAGGATTTTTACATGGATCAGACGACCAAGACGATTGAGACCTCCTCCATGTCGGGATTGGACTTTAAGATCAAGGAAATGGCGGGGCGAATCCGCGCTCTGCGCGAGATCGAAGGACTGGAGCCCGCGCAGATGGCCGCCAAGACCGGCGTCCCTACCGAGGAATACATCCGCTGTGAGAGCGGTGAGAGCGACCTGAACTTCGCGTTTATCTACCGCTGTGCGCTGGCGCTGAACGTCAATGTCACCGAAATTATCGAGGGCTACAGCCCCAAGCTGAAATCCTACACCGTTACCCGGGCGGGTGCGGGGCAGGAGATCGCCAAGGCTCATGGCATGGTGTACTACAACATGGCTTACGCCTTCCAAAACCGTATCGCAGAGCCTCTGTTCGTTCGCTCCGCCTACTCCGAGGAGGCACAACACCGCGACATTGAGCTGACTACCCACGCCGGCCAGGAGCTGGACATCGTCATTGAGGGTAAGCTCATGGTGCAGGTGGGTGAGCACACCGAGGTGCTGAGCGCCGGTGATACCATCTACTACGACTCCGATACGCCCCACGGTATGATCGCCGTCGGCGGACAGGACTGCGTATTCTACGCCATCGTCCTCAACCCCACGGGTGAGCCCATCCCCGAGCTCTCCCCCGCCGAGGCAGTTCCCGCAACCAGGAAGGAGGCCGCTCCCCGCAAGGATGATGAGGATCGCATCTACCGCAAGTTTATCGACGTTACCGAGAACGAGAAGGGAACCCCCACCTCCATCACCTTCAAGAATACCGAGCGCTTCAATTTTGCCTATGATCTGGTGGACGCGCTGGCCGACAAGAACCCCGAAAAGCTGGCCATGCTCCACATTTCCAAAGATAAGACCGAGCGTCGCTTTACCTTCAAGGATATGAAGCGTGCCTCTGCCCAGTGTGCCAACTACTTCAAGTCCCTGGGCATCCGCAAGGGCGACCGCGTCATGCTGGTGCTCAAGCGCCACTACCAGTTCTGGTTCGCCATGCTGGGCTTGAATAAGCTGGGTGCCATCGCCATCCCCGCCACCAACCAGCTCCAGGAGCATGATTTCGAGTACCGCTTCCAGAGCGCGGGCATTTCGGCTATCCTGTGTACCGCCGACGGCGATACCGCCCATCAGGTGGATCTGGCCGCCGCGAGCTGCCCCACCCTCAAGCATAAGATCATCGTGAACGGCGAGCGGGAGGGCTGGCGTACCTTCGACGAGGAGTATACCCTGTACAGCTCCCACTACAACCGCACCGAGGATTCTCCCTGCGGCGACGATCTGCTTCTCATGTTCTTCACCTCGGGTACCTCGGGCTACCCCAAGATCGCGGCTCACAACCACAAGTACCCTCTGGGTCACTTCCACACCGCCCGCTACTGGCACAACGTGGAGCCCGACGGCCTGCATCTGACCATCTCGGACACCGGCTGGGCAAAGTCCATGTGGGGTAAGCTCTACGGTCAGTGGCTCTGTGAGGCGGCTACCTTCGTTTACGACTTCGACCGCTTCGACGCCGCCGACATCCTGCCCATGTTCGCAAAGTATCAGATCACCACCTTCTGCGCTCCCCCCACCATGCTCCGCATGATGGTCAAGGAGGATATTTCCAAGTACGACCTCTCCTCGGTGCGCCACATGACCACCGCGGGTGAGGCACTCAACCCCGAGGTCTACCGCCAGTTCGAAAAGGCCACCGGCCTGCAGATCCTGGAGGGCTTCGGCCAGTCCGAGTCCACCATGATCATCGGTAACCTGACGGGCGCTCCCCATAAGATCGGTTCCATGGGTAAGCCCGCCCCCATCTACGAGGTGGAGCTCATGGACGCCGACGGCAAGCCCGTGCCCGTGGGTGAAACCGGTGAGATCTGCATCCGCGTCGCCGACGGTGCTCCCTGCGGTCTGTTCACCGGCTACTACAACTCCCCCGAAAAGACTGCCGAGGTCTGGTACGACGGCTATTACCACACCGGTGATACCGCGTGGAAGGACGAGGACGGCTTCTACTGGTTCGTGGGTCGTGTGGACGACGTCATCAAGTCCTCGGGCTACCGCATCGGGCCCTTTGAGATCGAGTCTGTCATCATGGAGCTCCCCTACGTCCTGGAGTGCGGTGTGTCCGCCGAGCCTGACGAGGTCCGCGGTCAGGTGGTCAAGGCCTCCATCGTGCTGGTCAAGGGCACCGAGCCCACCGACGAGCTGAAAAAAGAGATCCAGAAGTACGTCAAGGAGCGCACCGCGCCCTATAAGTACCCCCGCATCGTGGTCTTCCGCGACGAGTTGCCTAAGACCACCAGCGGAAAAATTCAGCGTAACAAGCTTTGATGGGAGGCAGTACCATGTATCCCCTCAAGCGTTTAACCATCCTCTGCGGTCACTACGGCAGCGGCAAGACCAACGTGGCGGTGAACATCGCTGCCGAACTCAAAAAGACCCGCGACAACGTGACCGTGGCCGACCTGGATATTGTCAACCCCTACTTCCGTACCAAGGACAGCGCGGCCTACTTTGAGGAGCAAGGCATCCGCCTCATTTGCTCGGCCTACGCCAACAGCAACGTGGATATCCCCGCCCTCCCCCAGGAAATGTACGCCCTCACCGACGACTGCTCCATGACCGCCGTGCTGGACATCGGCGGCGACGACCGCGGGGCTCTGGTGCTGGGGCGCTTGGCACCCAAGATCCTCATGGAAAACGACTATGAAATGCTCATGGTCATCAACTGCTACCGTCCCCTCACCCGCGATGCGGCCTCCACCCTGGAGGTCATGCGGGAGATCGAGTACGCCGGAGGCATCCGCTTCACGGGCTTGGTGAACAACTCCAACCTGGGAGCCGTTACCACCGCCGAGGATATCCTGGCATCCCGCGAGTATGCCGAGGAGGTCAGCCGTCTGTCGGGGCTCCCCGTGGTTATGACCACCGTCATGCAAGAGCTGTACCCCGCCGTGGCAGGGAAGGCTCCTAACGCATTCCCCCTCGGGCTACAGAAAAACAAGTATCTTTGATCCTATTAAAGGAGAATCAATATGGCAAAGTGTAAATTAACCTTCAAAACCGACAACTGCAAGGGCTGCGGTCTTTGCGTGGACGTCTGTCCCAAGCACGTGCTGGCACTGGCTGAGGATCAGATCAACAAGAAGGGTCACCACCCCGTGGTGGCTGTGACCCCCGAGGACTGCATCGGTTGCGCCTTCTGCGCCACCATGTGCCCCGACTGCATCATCAAAGTAGAGAAAGGAGAGTGACATCATGGCAGATAAGGTACTTATGAAAGGTAACGAAGCCATCGCAGAGGCCGCCATCATCGCAGGCTGCCGTCACTACTTCGGTTACCCCATCACCCCCCAGACCGAGATCGCGGCCTACATGGCCAAGAGACTGCCCAAGATCGGCGGCGTGTTCCACCAGGCTGAGTCCGAGGTCGCGGCCACCAACATGGTCTACGGTGTAGCCTCCACCGGCACCCGCGTCATGACC
>JAZSBH010000139.1:0-3383 GCA_045602325.1 Eubacteriales bacterium
ATATAAAAAATTAATTATTTTTAAATGTTTGGGGAGTCCAAACACCTTTTTTCCAAAAAGGTTCTTGGTGGGGTGCCGGGGTGAAGCCCCTGTCCTATCAACTCCAATTTAAAATACTTACTTCTTCACGTCACCCCTCGCGGTGACCACCTGATATCCGATGGCCTCCATGCGGCGGCAAAGCTCGGCCTTGCTCTGGGCCGACTCGGCGCCGTCGGACACCTTGTCGTTGTAGAGCATATATTTCTTCCGAACCGCGGCGGGGGAGAGGTTGGGCATGACCACGTTGGCACCCGACAGGATGCCCATCTCCCGCCCCTCGGGATGGATGGTACCTAAGGCGGTGGTGGCGGGCAGGAGAACGGGGGGATGGATAAGACGGATGATGGACAGAAGGTAGCAGGTCAGCTCCACCGTCCCCGCGGAAAAGCCCGCGAAGGGGGTGTCCTTGTGGGGGATGAAGGGGCCGATGCCGCACATATCGGGCTTGAAGGCCTCGATGAATTGCAGATCCCGCGCCAGGTCAGCGGTGGTCTGGTAGGGAGAGCCCACCATGAAGCCGCATCCCACCTGGTAGCCGATCGCTCGCAGGTCGCGGAGGCATTTCATGCGGTGATCAAAGGACAGATTAGAAGGATGCAACCGCTCGTAATGGCTCTTGGTAGCCGTCTCGTGACGGAGCAGGTAGCGGTCAGCACCCGCCTTGAACAGGGCTTCGTAGCTCTCGCGGGATCGCTCACCCAAGGAGAGGGTCACGGCGCAGTCAGGATAGCGTGCTTTGATGGAGCGGAGCAGGGAAGTCAGCCGCTCGTCGGTGAAATGCCCGTCCTCGCCGCCTTGCAGGACGAAGGTGCGGAAGCCTAGCTCATAGCCCTCGGCACAGGCTGACAGAATGTCCTCTCCTTCGAGACGGTAGCGGTCGCAGTTTGAGTTTCCTGCGCGGATGCCGCAGTAAAGACAGTCGTTTTTGCAAATATTGCTGACCTCGATGAGCCCGCGGATAAACACGTCCTTGCCGTAGATGGCTTGGCGTTTTTCCACCGCCAGCTTGGCCAGGCGGTCGGTGGTCTCCTTGCTCCGTCCATCGATGAGGGTTTGGTATTCGCCGTGGGTCAGACTGCCCGTGGAGGCCAGCTTATCGATAAGCCTGTAGGCTAGGGAAAAGAGATCAGCCATGGGCGGCTCCCTTCACCCCGGAATAGGCGGTCTTGACGCTGACGCCGGACAGATTCCCGATCTTCCCCGCCAGGGCCGATATGGTGTTGTCGGGGGCATCCAAGGCGATGCTGATGATGCTGATGCCCCGCTCCCGGTAGGGGATGCCCATACGTCCGATGATGTAGGCACCGTACTCGTGGAGCAGGGTATTGATGGGCTCCACCGAGCCGGTATCCTCCACGATGATGCTCATGACGGCCACTCTGGTATCCATAAGCCACCTCCAAAAAACAAAATACACCGTACCCGAGTAAGGGCACGGCGCGACAAGGTACGCCGACAGGACTCCCGTTGGGAGGTCGGCGGGATATGTGTTGAAACGGCCGTCCCTTTCAGGCAGGGGGGCGCCCTTACTGTCAGGTACAGAAGTATTATACACCGAAAAAGGTAAATTGTCAAGAGGTTTTTTGAAATAATACAAAAATAGTGTTAATTAATGAAAGTGAAGCAAAGCCCTTGCGTTTTGGTATGAAATGTGCTATAATAGGGAGGAAATAACCGAAAAGGGGGAGTCACGCCATGAAAACCAAGCCTACCGCCATTGTCTACGTCTCCAACACCGGCCGCACCGCCCGTTACGCCAAGCTGATTGCCGGAAAAACGGGTTTGCCCGTCTACGAGCTGACCGAGGCCAAGAAGGTTCTTGGCAAAAAGACCCCCATCATCTACTGCGGTTGGCTCATGGCCTCCACCGTCAAGGACTACAAGAAGGCCGCCCGCCGCTATGATATCTGTGCCCTCTGCGGTGTGGGACTCTGTCCCACGGGAGAGCTTTTGGCCGAGGTGCGCAAGGCGACGAGGCTCCCTGCCGAAACACCCCTCTTTACCCTCCAAGGCGGCATGGACAGAGCCGCGCTGACGGGCATCTACGGCTCCATGATCGACTTCCTCATCAAGTCCATGGAAAAGAAAAAGAACCCCACCGAGGAGGATGCCGCCATGCTGGAAATGCTCAAGGCGGGCGGGAATTTCGTCAGTGAGGAAAATCTGGGGGCATTTCTCGCGTGGTATCACGCTGAGTAAAGGAAAAGGACTGCTACACGGCTGTGGGGCAGTCCTTTTTCAATTGGAATTACAGCGTATCCAAATACCGACAAGCTGCCAGCGCCGCCACGGCACCGTCGGCCGTAGCCGTGGTCACCTGTCGGATGGCCTTGGTGCGGCAGTCGCCTGCCACGAACACGCCGGGGATCTTGGTCTCGGGGAGGCAGTTCTCCCCTGCGTCCACGTAGCCGTAGTCGTTGAGCTTGACCACGTCAGCAAAGGCCTGGTTGGCGGGGATCTGACCGATGCAGACGAAGGTGCCGTCCACGTTCAGCACGGTCTCCTCGCCGGTGTCGGTGTTGCGGAGGAGCAGACCCTCGAAGGTGTCGTCGCCCAGGACGGCGGAGACCACGGTGGAGTAGATGAAGGAGACGTTATCCCGCTTGGCTAGGATATTCTGTAGGCTGGGCTCCCCCGTCAGGAAGGGAAGGTTCTGCACCACGGTGACGTGGGTACAGCCCTCGGAGAGTAGGACGGCCTCCTGTAGAGCCGAGTTACCGCCGCCGATGACGGCCACGGTTCTGCCCTTGTAGAAGGCACCGTCGCAGACGGCGCAGTAGGAAATGCCCTCGCCTACGAACTTTTCTTCGTTTTCCACACCCAGATCGCGGTGGCGGGAGCCTGTGGCGATAATAACAGCCTTGCCCTCGTGGGTGCCTCCCTCGCAGGTGACGGTGATATGCCCCGCCTCGCCGCTGATGCCGGTTACGGTGTCCAGCTCGATTTCAGCACCCAGCTCCAGCACCTGACCGAAGAGCTTCTCGCCCAGCTCGGAGCCGCTGAGGCTGACGAAACCGGGGTAATTCTCCACCCGGGGGGAGTGGGTGATCTGCCCGCCGAAGGTCTCCTTCTCAATGAGAAGCACTCTCTTCTCGGCTCTGCGGGCGTAAATGGCGGCGGTCAGACCCGCAGGGCCCGCGCCGATGATGATGATGTCGTACATATGTTTTACCTCAGTAGGGAGCGACGGGGGAAAACTTCTTGGAAGAAGTTTTCCCCCGAACCCCTTTTCAAGAACTTAAAAAGAGTTTAAAAATATATTTTATTGAAAGTTCTTTGGGTTCCAAAACCTTTCTTTCTAGAAAGGGTTTGGTGGGGGGGGGGGGAAAGGCCCCAGCGCC
>JAZSBH010000140.1:0-37484 GCA_045602325.1 Eubacteriales bacterium
TGGGGTGCAGGGGTGAAACCCCTGCTCGATAAACCCCAATTTGAACATTTTGCAATCGTCGAATGGTAGTTGTGATCACCAGTTTTCAAATCCGGTATTGTTCCGCATGATGCCCATGACTTCCCCCTGTTCCTTCAGCTCGGGCTTGGAGGTAACGACGGGGTACATAAGCTCGTCATCAAAGAGGTGGAGAGGATCGTTGGCATGAATGTGAATATTGACGTAGTTGATGATCTCGGCAGTAAGATTCGTCTTGTCGGCCTCGGCTTTGACGGCTTCATCATCGTAGATGATATAATAAAACAGGTCGCTTGCATGACGCCAGCGGAGCATAAAGCCGCCATTCGGGAAACGGATACGCGTATCGCGGTCGATGTCCACGATACGGAGGCTGAAATAGATATTGCGGGCGGTAGCGAGGTAGTCTGACATGACAATGCTGCTGTTTTCGTGGAAATCGATGGGAGCCAAGTCACAGGCTACGGCGGCGCTGTTCAGGCAGTCGAATATGGTCTGACGCAAATTCTCCCGCGGGTACAGATTTCCATGACTTTCCTCGCAATCGGGGTGGCTTTGCAGGTCGGTAAAGGAATCCCTGTCCGCTTCAATGGACAGATGGAAGCCGACGTAATGGCTGTGGCGCGCACGGATGCCTGTTCTCTGGTATAAAAGCTCCTCGAATTTGAGGCGGAGAGGGGTGGGGGTATCCTTCCCCGTCAGAATGGTATCCCGGAGAAGGGGACCGCAGGAATGTTCTTGATTCATGGGAATTCCTTTCATAGATCAATCAATAACGGCCTGGTATACCTCGTTCTTGGGCACGCCCCGATCCTTGGCGGCGGCCTTGATGGCGTCCTTTTTGTTCAGACCCTGCTCCACGTAGTACGCCACGTGGTCGGGGATGCTCATATCCGTCCAGAAGGCATCCTCGGCAGTGCTTCCCTCCCGGGCTCCCTCCAGAACAAGAACGTATTCTCCGCGAGGAGAATTCTCCTCATAGTAGACGACGGCTTCGGCGAGGGTGAGGCGCAGAACCTCCTCGTTGAGCTTAGTGAGCTCACGGCAGAGGGAGATGCGGCGGTCGTCTCCGAAGGTGTCCCGAAGATCGGACAGGGTAGTCCCCAGCTTATGGGGGGCTTCGTGGAAGATCATGGTGCGGGGCTCGTTTTTGAGGGAGTCCAGATGCTTCTTGCGATCGGATTTGTTCACCGACAGAAAGCCCTCAAAGGTGAAGCGCCCCGTGGGCAGTCCCGAGAGAGTCAGTGCGGTAATACCGGCGCAACAGCCCGGAATGGAGGTAACGGCGATGCCCTGCGCGGCGCAGAGGGCGACCAGATCCTCCCCGGGGTCGGAGATGGCGGGGGTGCCTGCGTCGGTGACCAAGGCGCAGGACTCGCCTGCCAGCAGGCGGGCGCAGATGTTCTCTCCCCGCTCCCGCTTGTTGTGCTCATGGTAGGAGACCAGGGGCTTTTGGATCTGCAAGTAGGACAAAAGGTGACCCGTGTTGCGGGTATCCTCGGCAGCAATGAAATCCACCTCGGAGAGCACCTTGATCGCCCGCTCGGACAGATCGGCAAGGTTGCCAATGGGGGTGGCAACGAGGTAGAGAGTGGAGGGCATGATCTGATTCTTTTCAGAAATGGGCATGGATTTGCTCCTTCCGTATACGGTCTTGCACCGCGCGCGGGGGCGGCGCATAGTATGAAAAAAAGATGTTATCCATATTGTACCACAAAGGAGGAAATATGTCAATCAAAATTTACATCGATCAGGGACACAATCCCGTAAATCCCAACGCGGGGGCGGAAGGCAACGGACTACGGGAGCAGGATCTGGTCTATACCATCGGTCAGCGGTTGGCCGACCGCCTGCGGGCCAATCCCGATTTCGAGGTGCGCCTTTCCCGTCCCACCCGCGACACCCAGCTCGGCACCTCCACGGGTACCAGTCTCGCGGCGCGGGTCAACGAGGCCAACCGCTGGGGAGCAGATTATTTCATCAGCTTACATACCAATGCGGCGTCCTCCTCCTCGGCCAGTGGTTCGGAGGCCTACGTATACACCCGAAACTCGCGGGCGTTCGATTTTGCTGAGGATATTCTGACCAACCTGACCGACGTCACCGGTCTCCGTGACCGCGGGGTGCAGGCACGGCCGGGGCTATACGTGCTCCGCAAGACCCAAATGCCGGCGACGCTTCTGGAGTTGGGCTTCATCACCAACCCGGGGGATGCGGCACTCATGCGGGATAATCCCGGACTGTTTGCCGAGGGGATCTATCAGGGGATATTGGAGTATACGGGGGTATAAGTTTTGGGGTGTCCCACATGCGAGACGCATGTGAGACACCCCTTTTTCTTGTGGGATTACAAAGGTTAGTTTCTCAAAGGCTCCAAGATCTGATCCCAATCCTCCGCAGACAGGTCAAAGAGTCCGTTGATGTACACGTAGAGATAATCGGTCTCTTGTTTATTTCTTTGAACCGTCATGTGGAGGCAGTAGGTATCGTCGGTGAAGCGGACGTTCTCATAGGGATCACGCTTGGTTTCCCTGGAATTCATCAGATCCCTCTCCCGAAGCAATGTGACCAGCTCCTTCAACTGCACCACGGAAATACTGAGTTCATAGGTGCGGTCATTCCAACTCTTTGCCCGGGGGGAAACAGCCTGTATGCTCACGGTTACGTACTTGAGGGGATTATCATTCAGATCACCGTGAAGAGCCTTCAGCACGTCTTCTGCTTCCCCTCTCCAGCTTTCATTGCCATTATCGTAACGGCTGTTGCTCTCCAGGCTCCAAAAGATCAGCAGGTGCTCACGGGTACGGGGCATATCCTCGGTAATGCAATACCGGCTAGAGAAATATTGATAATTTACGGTGCCCTGAATCTGGAGTGTGATGCCCTCATCCCTCCTGCTCCAGTTGCTGTTCAGAAAAGTGGGGGCCATAACGCGATCCTTCTGCTCATCGGTCAGGCTGTTGAACTCGGCACGGAAGACCGCCATGAGCTCCTTCATGCTGCTGTATCCGATATAACAGCTGTCCGAATACTGTTTTCCGAGGCTGATGTACATATCCCCGTTGTCGATCTCGGTGTTCGCAGGAAGCTGATAGAGCAGCTTCCGCATTTCATCCTCTTCCCGAAGCGTGTCCATGATTTGATTGGTCTTATCCTGGGTAAGCATGATATATCTCTCGATGGTGCGGCCACCCTTCAAGCAGATGGTGACCGTCCTGCGGTTATAGTCGGACGAACCGCCCTGCTTATTCCCTCTCTCCCGTCTCTGGGAGTAGGCCAGCTGGTCAGCGATCAGCTCCACGATCTCAGGATTGTCGGTTTGGAAATCATCGATCACATGCCCCTGATAGGTATTGTAACCAAACATATCGGATTCTACCGATACGGTCTTGATGTCATCGGTGTCGATGTCCTCATAGAGAACCACAGCGCGATAGCCGTAAAAGACCAGAGCAAAGAGGATGCATCCCACCGCCACAAAGCCCAGACCGGGGGCAGCCTTGATCATATTCCTGGGTCGCTTGGTGGTGATGAGCTCGTAGAGGAAGTAGGTCAGCAAAACCACAACCACCAGGACAAGATGCAGTGTGGCGTCATTCTCTCCCCAGATCCGAAGCATGGGGATCAACAGAGCGGGGATCAGGGTGAACATGACCCGGAACAGAGTCTGGGTGCGGACACCGGGGGCAGGGTTCCCTGCCATTTCGGACTTGCGGTGCTTGTAAATGAAGCCCGCCAGAGTGTACACGGCGAGGGTAACCACGATGGAATACAGAATATTTGGCAAGCTGTACATGAGAATAGGGGCATACATGGGATCCCCCAAGTAGCTGATCACGTTCAGCGGCAAGAACCAGCAAACGGCGAAGAAGGAAGTGCTCCACATATCCGTAGAAGAAATCAGCGCAATGGAGTCCAGACATCCTCCAAAGAATCCGACGACCACACGGGTAAAGCCCGCAAAGAGGGCAAACAGGAGCATGCAGGAGCCGGAGGTTCCCGACACCGACCGTGCCAGCATCATGAAGGAGGACAGCATGGCGGCGGCCAGCATACAGATGAAGACGTAGGCGATCATACCGCCCAGGTCAAAGATCAGTCTGGGGATCATGCTCCACAAGATCCCCGCAATGAGTCCGCAGGCGGCTTGGATTGCCCATACGAAGACCAGGGCGGCGGTCACGAAGCTGATGTACACGCAGGTGCGGGTGTAGGGGATGGCATGGAAGAAGTCGGATTCCTTGCGTTTCTGCAAGAAGGAAAACAGGACGAAGAAGAAGAGGGGCGCCAGGAAAACCATGATCCCCACGGGAACGCAAAGGAATCGGGTGTCCATGTGATGATCATAATATGAATCGGCGTACTCCATCCCGTTCGCGATGGGCACGAGGGCGGTGGCGGTCAGAGCCAGGATCGCCGTAGCCAGGCCGATGACACGGAGGCGCTTCAGACCTTCGAGAAACAGGCGCAAATTGAAAATGTGAGTCGAAATATTGACGTTTTTTCCTTTCATAACGGCACCTCCTTACATCAGAATATCCTTGAAGGCATATCCGAGTGCCTCCATCTCGTAAACGAACACCTCTTCCAGATTCAGGGGCAGCATATCGAGCAGCAGAGGATTCATGCAACGGAGCTTTTCTTCGGTGGCCATACGTTCACCTCGGACTATGAAGGTAGCCACACTTCCCATCTGGGTATAGGACACGATGTTGATGCCCACCGCCTCGAATTTGGCGCGGTTGAAGGGCTCAGAGAAGGCGGTCTGTACCTTGAAGAGAGCAGTCTTGAGGTTCTGGATATCCGACTCAAAGACGATTCCGCCTTGGTGGAGCAGGGCAAGCTGGTCACAGGTGTCCTCCAGCTCGCGGAGGGAGTGGGAGGTAATGATGGTGGTGGTACCTCTGTCCAGCACGTCGTTATAGATCACCTGCTTGACCAAGCGGCGCATGACGGGGTCAAGACCGTCGAAGGTCTCGTCGAAGAACAGATAATCGGGCATGGTGGACAGGGCAAGAATGGTGGCGGCCTGACGGCGCATACCCTTGGAGAAGGTATTCAAATTGGCCTCGGAATCCAGACCGAAGGTTTGGGTGAGGTTATCAAAGCGCTCACGGTTGAACTTGGAGTAGAGGGCTTTGTAGTAATGCGCCATCTTGTTCATATTGGTCTGGGGGAGGAAATAGAGATCGTCGGGTACGTAGAATATTTTATTCTTGGCCTCGGGGTTCTCCCAAACGGGGAGGCCATCCACCGTAATGCTTCCCGCATCGGGGCGGTAAACACCCGAGAGCAGACGCAGGAAGGTGGATTTTCCAGCGCCGTTGGAGCCCACGAGACCGTAGATACAACCACCCGGAATGGTGCAGGACAGGTCGTTCAGGGCAATGTGGGGCTTGGGTTGACTTGCGGAGCGAAACGTCTTGGTTACGTGTTCGGCTTGGATCATGATTGGTCTCCTCCTTTGGTAGGAATGGTGGTGGCAGAGGCCGGGCTGTTTCCCTTCCCTGCACGGGCGTACACGGCGCAAACGGTAGCCAGCACCTCACTTCTGGGCACATCGGCCAGCACGAGATCGGCGACAAGCTCCTCCAGCTGCTCCAGCTTATGGGTAGCGGCTTCACGGATGCGGTCAATTGCATCGGGAGCAACGTAGGTTCCGCTTCCGGGAGACGGAACTATGATCCCGCGACGGATGAGCTCAGCGTAGCTTTTCTGGATGGTGTTGGGATTGACCCCCAACGTCACCGAAAGCTCACGCAGAGACGGCAGAACACTTCCCGGTGCATAAATGCCCAGCAAGACGTTCTTCTCCACCCCTTCGATGATCTGTTCATAAACGGGCTTTCCGGACAATTTGTCGATCAGTAGCATGTGGCTCCTTTCTCGGCATGGGGCTGTGATACAGGATATCCAAGTGCCCCAACCGCACTATTTCAAGTAGTACACTTACAGTATAGCACACCGAGGTAGATTTGTCAATGGGGGATGCGCATTTTTAATAGTATTAAGAAAAAATGGGCGGGCGGCTCGTGAGAGCCGCCCGCTGTTCCAATTTATTTCATGGGCTCAATGAGTCCGTACGCGCCGTCCTTGCGGGTGTAGACCACACAGGTGTCGCCCGTTGTGATGTCGTTGAAGACGTAGAAGCTGTGCCCCAGAAGGTTCATCTGCATGATGGCCTCCTCGGCGGTCATGGGCTTGAATTCAAACTGCTTGACGCGGATAATGGGCTCGTCGTCGGGAATGTCCTCCGCGGGGTCGGGGATGACCGCCATATCCATGACGTTCTCCCGCAGACGCTTGGCCAGCTTGGTCTTGTTCTTACGGATCTGACCCTCGATGTGATCCACCGTCTGATCCAGGGCGATGCGGAAATCGTCGGCTTCGACCTCACTGCGGAATAGAGTACCGCCCGCATTGATGGTCACCTCCAGGCTTGAGACGTTTCGCTTGCGGCTGAGTGTCACCGTGGCTTCGGGATCGGCGGCGGCCTTGAAATACTTATCCAGTTTTGCCAGCTTTTTGACGATCAGCTCACGGGTGTCCTCGTAAACGTTCAGCTTTCTTCCTACGATCGTGATCTTCATGGTGTATCCTCCTTATGCGATGTAACCTCGGAGGAGTACTCGTGGGGTTCCCCCTTGGTCGTGTATATTATAACACATTTTTGTGAATTTGTAAAGTAGTCTTTGCGTAATTTTGGATAATTTCGTAAATATTGCACAATTTCCGTGTCGAATTTCCTATGTGTTCACGCTCTTAAATTTTTCGGAACCTCTTGTATTTTGGTAGATCCTGTGTTATAATAAAAGGGTAGTCCGCTCACACGCGAGCATAGAGGAGGACTGATATGAAGCTTCCTGTATTCGAGAAAACCAAAATGCTGACACCCACCCCCGGAGAGCGGCTGACCGGCCATCCTGCGGTGGCTCTTTTATTATTCTTTCCCGTCATGTTGGTCGCCGAGCTGGGGCGATTCCTCATCTATACGGTCATAGCCTCCCTGCTTCCCGACGGGACAGCCTATGCGGTATATCTGCTGGTGCAGCTATTCGCCACCTTGGCCACGGTAGCGGCGGTACTACTCTATTGCCTTTTGGCGGAAAAGCGCACCATGATGTCGTTGGGATTCGTGCGGCGCGGTGCGGTAAGTGAATATGCGATCGGCCTGCTGGGCGGCTTTGTTCTGTTCGGAGGTGCTGTATGGCTCTGCGTTTTGACGAACACAGTCACAGTCACGGTCAATGCGTCCTCGCAGGCGGTTTCCTGGGAATTATTTGCCCTGTACCTGCTTGGATTTCTCATTCAGGGTATGTCCGAGGAAATGCTTTGCCGCTCCTATCTGATGGTCTCCCTTTCCCGAGGATGGCCGCTTTGGGCTTGCGTCCTCACCAACGCCCTACTCTTTTCCCTGCTCCATATCGGCAATCCCGGGATATCGGTGATTGCGCTCATCAACATCTTCCTGTTCGGTCTTTTTGCCTCCATGCTGACGCTGCGGCGAGGGAGCATCTGGATGGTGGGAGCGCTCCACAGCATGTGGAATTTCGCCCAAGGGAATCTGTTCGGCATGCCCGTCAGTGGAATCACGGGCATCCCTTCCCCACTGACCGCCTACCTGCACGGCGGGACGTGGCAAGAGCTCATCAACGGCGGCTCCTTCGGTCTGGAGGGAGGGCTGGCGATAACAGTGGTGTTGGGGGTGGCTTGTGCGATTGCTTTGTTTATGCCGACGAAAAAGAAGGAGTTGGCACAGGACATGGTACACCGCTCTTGATGCATTGTTTTCATCTGCAAGCCAAGATGTTTTTCACCCAAAAACATCATTTGTTTACGAAATGTTCAACAAATTAAGAAATTTAGAAACTTTTTTGCCAAAAACTCTTTACAATTTCGTAATTGTATGCTATAATTATGAACGGGAAATTTTGTACGCGATTGAATGTAAAGATTGAATGCAAAATATTCGACAAAAATTCAATATGCTTTCACATAGTGTTCCCACAGACATTGTATGATAAAATTGTATCTTTAGAGAAATATGAAAACTCAGGAGGAGGCAACGACTATGATGGACACGAAAATTCTCGTTGTAGACGACGATCCCAATATCAACGACCTACTGAAAATGTATTTTGAAAGTGAGGGCTACGAGGTCAAGACCGTGACCGACGGCGCCGAGGGTATCAATTATTTCAAGATGTACGAGCCCGATCTGGTGCTTCTGGATATCATGCTCCCCAAGAAGGACGGTTGGCAGGTCTGCCGTGAGATCCGCGAGATCTCTTCCAAGCCCATTATCATGGTGACCGCCAAGGGCGAGGTATTCGATAAGGTACTGGGTCTGGAGCTGGGCGCTGACGATTTCGTGGTCAAGCCCTTTGATCCCAAGGAGCTTTCCGCCCGTGTCAAGGCCGTGCTCCGCCGCTATCAGGCACATACCAGTCAGAACGACGACGAGGTCATCCGGTTCGATAACATTGAGATCAGCAAGCTCAAGTATGAGCTGAAGCTCAAGGGCAAGTCCATCGACATCCCCCCCAAGGAGCTGGAGCTGCTCTATTTCCTGGCCTCCAACTACAACCGTGTCTTTACCCGTGACGCCCTGCTGGATAAGGTTTGGGGCTTTGATTACTTAGGCGACTCCCGTACCGTGGACGTACACGTCAAGCGTCTGCGTGAGAAGCTGGAGGGTGTGTCCGACAAGTGGACGCTGAAAACCGTCTGGGGCGTTGGCTATAAGTTCGAGCTGCTCAACTGATCCCCTCAAAACACCTCTACCACATATTTTCAATAACCCTCGGAGGCGGCAAGCCCCTCCGAGGGGGAGTATTTTTTATGTTTAAGAGCGTATTTGCCAAGTATGTCATCACGTTTATGGCGTTGCTCGTGGTGAGTTTTCTGCTCCTTCTGTTCATTGTGAACAGTGTGGTCAGCAATGATTCCCTGCGCGCCGAGCGGAGCAATATGATTGGCGTAGCAACATCCTGTGCGGATAATCTTTCGGAGTTGTTCGAGCAGAGCGGCATGGCGGATTTCGGTGACTTTATCCGCACAGACTCGGTCGATGCATCTGCGGAGAACGCCTACGTTCTGCGATTGCTGTCCGCTATCATAACCAATTTTGAGGATATGACCGTCTATGTCACCGATGCAACCGGTGGCTTTATTTTCTGTACGGGCAAAGCATCCGATGCCGCCCCTGCGCTTGGAACACCTTTGCTGACACAGGCGGATTTTGCCGCCATGGGCGGGGAGACCGTCACCGACAGGGTCTCCGCTGCGGCGAATATGCCTGTTCTCTCTACCAAAGACGCCTCGGGGGCTGAAACAGAAACAGCCTCGGCCGGCATCTTTTTGAACAGTGAGCGGTTATTGGCTTCCGGCAGAAATCAGGCATATGTCCATCCCATTACGACCCGAGACGGCGTTTGGATCGGTCATATCATCGTGACCTCCACTGCGGAATTCTGGGATAATATGATGGATACCACCCTCCGCTCCATGATCGTTGCGGCTCTTTGGATCATACTGGCCGCACTGATCGCCATATACTTCATCACCGAGCGGATCATCAGTCCGCTGCGTGACATGAGCAAGGCCGCAAAAAAGATGGCTGTGGGGCAGTTTGACGTGCGGATTCCCGTTCACGGAAAGGATGAGGTAGCCGAATTGGCGGTTGCCTTTAACCAGATGACCCAGGCCCTCGACAACCTGGAACGGATGCGTAATTCCTTCGTGGCCAACGTGTCCCACGATCTCCGGACCCCCATGACCACCATCGCGGGCTTTATCGACGGTATTCTGGACGGTGTCATCCCCCCCGAACAGACCGAGCATTATCTGAAGGTAGTTTCCGAAGAGGTGCGACGCCTGTCCCGGCTGGTCACAGCCCTTCTGGACGTTTCCCGACTTCAGGCAGGCGATCGGAAGTTTGATATGAAACCCTTTGACGTCTGCGAAATGGGACGACAGATCCTCATTTCCTTTGAAAAGAAGATCGACGACAAGCATTTGGATGTGGAATTTGCATGCGATGAGGATCGCATGTTCGTTCTGGCAGACCGTGACGCCATTCATCAAATTCTTTACAATATTTGCGACAACGCCGTGAAATTCGCCTCGGAACGGGGCAAACTGAAAATGAGCTTTACCTGGTCGAGCGGAGAGGGCAACCGCCGCCGCAAGGCCGTGGTCAAGGTGTTTAACGAGGGACAGGGGATTCCTCCCGAAGATCTTCCCTTCGTCTTTGAGCGCTTCTACAAGAGCGACAAGAGCCGTAGTCTGGACAAGAGCGGGGTGGGTCTGGGAATGTTCATATCCAAGACCATCATCGATGCTCACGGCGAATCCATTTCGGTAACCAGTGATTACGGACAAAACTGTGAATTTACCTTTACACTGGCACGCACAGAGCCCGCTTTACCCAAGGGTCGCGCCGGTCACGTATAAGGAGGCAACGTATGAACGAAAACCAACGCATAGACCCGACCCCCGAGAATAACGGCAACGGTCTTGAGCAAGAAAACGCCACCCCGGAGACTTCCCCGGCGGCTGAGGTTCCCTGCCCTGCCGAGGATCACACGGTGGTTACGGAAGCTCCCGTGGCTTCTCATGAAGAGACACAAGCCGCCCCCGCGGATGCAACGTCTGCAGAAGCAACGTCTGCAGAAGCAGCGTCTGTAGCAGCACAGCCTGCCCCTGTTTACCGGTGGACGTACGCCGACCAGGCCGCCCACGAACGGGCTGCGGGTGATGCTAAAAACCGCAAGGGCATTCTGATCTACGCCCTGGTGATGACGGGCGTGTTCCTGATCAGCTTCGGTCTGCTTATCGCCGTATTGCTGGTCGGCGACGGCAATGGTTACTCGGGAGGGATCATCCGTCCCGGTATCAGCAATTCCGCCGAAGACGACGAGGCTGTGGAGGGCGTGGAACAAGCCAAACATTCTGTGGTGGTGATCGAGGTCAAGACCGCTACAGGCGGTGGTACGGGCACCGGTATCATCATGACACCAGACGGGTATATTGCCACCAACCACCACGTCATTGAAGGAGCCACCAAGATCAAGGTCACCTTCTACGACGGTACAGTCATGTACGCTGAAATGATCGGTTCTTCCGAAATGGATGATCTGGGTGTAATTAAGGTGGATGCGACGGGGCTCCCTGCCGCCACCTTCGCCAATTACGACGAGTGCTATGTGGGACAGACGGTCTACGCCATCGGTACCCCTGCCGGCCCCGACTTCGGCTGGACCACCACCAAAGGCATTATTTCCTACAAGAACCGCGAGGTCAAAATGTACGACGACGATGACGGCACCCTGCAAAAGAAGCTCCGTTTGATTCAGATGGATGCTAACGTCAATCCCGGTAACTCGGGAGGACCTTTGGTCAACACCAAGGGCGAGGTCGTGGGCGTTGTATCCATGAAGCTGGCTGACGGTTACGAGGGTATCGGGTTTGCCATTCCCTCCGACGGAGCCGTGGAGATCCTGGAAGCTATCATGGAGCACGGCAACGCAGATAACATCAATTCTTCCCTATCCCATAAACGTCCTATGCTGGGCATTACGGGGGTGTACGTAGAGGGCGGCGCCCACTATCTTCCCACCGCTGACGGCGTGCAGATGATCCCTGAGGAGGAGTTGGGCGATTATAACACGAGTGATCTGCTCCATCCCGCCGTATCTGGGATTTACGTCATGGGCTTTGCCGAGGGCATGGATGCCGCCGAAAAAATGATGGTCGGGGATATCATCACGGCAGCGCAAGGGGAGGAACTGGAATCCATGAATCACCTGATGAACATCATCAACGAGTATTATGCCGGTGATACCGTCACGTTGACGATCTATCGCGGCAACATTTACTCCCCCGTGGATATCGTTTTGTCCGCCAAACCCGATCAGTAAAAAATTATTTTGACAAATTTTCAAATAACTATTGCAATTTCTCTCCGAGTGTGATATAATATCTCGGTAAGAGTATACGCACGCCTTGCGTGCAAACATTTTTTGGAGGATAGATCAATGCCACCTATTGAGTTCATTCTGGGCCTCATTCTCGCCCTCGTTTCCCTGGGTCTGGTCGTTGCCGTGCTCATGCAGCCCGGTAAGGACAAGAGACTCTCCGGTGCTATCGCCGGCGGTGCCGACACCTTCTTCGCTAAGGGTAAGGCAGGCAGATGGGACAAGACCCTCGGTAAGGTCACTGTTGCCATGTGCATCGTGCTCTTCGTTCTGATCCTGGTGCTGTACTGCCTCGTCGCGGCCTGAGAACGTCGATTCCTGACCGCCGTGAATCGACTGTCGGTTTTCCCGTCAGCCGAGATCATATAGCGGTAAGAAAAAGTCCGTTCCTGACCGGAGCGGACTTTTCTTATATTTTTTAACGGAGATACCTATGAATACTGATTCCCGTAATACGAACGGCACCGTTGCCGCTTCCCACACCCCCAATAATGCCAATCGTGCCGATGCCTCGGTAACCGAGATCATGACGCGGTGGCCCTTGAAGAAACACACATACACCATATCGCCTTCTGTTTATGGTTATGTTCTTATCCTGCTGTTGCTCTTGGTCGTGACGCTGATCACATCGACCGTTCTGTTCGTCAGCGCAGGCGATGTATATTTTGACTTTCCCGCCCATCCTTCCGCCGGGGAGAGCGGTGGCGGTGTAGCCAATGATGATGGTGACCGTCCCTTTGCCGACGGTGCTTTAGGCAGCGCACTCCTTCCCTGGGCTGAACAGCAGGTACAAGTCATTCCGGAAAACGAAATCTACTCCTCCTATGCGGCTTTGGCTGATCTTTCTACGGGAAAGATCATTGCCTCCCGTAAGGCAGATGAAATTATTTATCCCGCATCCATGACCAAGGTCATGACCCTCATTGTGGTGGCTGAAAATCTTCCGAACGAAGACTGCCTTCAAGATGTTATTCGCGTCAGCTCCGAGGTATATGAGGAAATGAAGCGCCAGGGATCCTCCGGAATTGGTATGACCGCCGGCGAAGAAATGACGGTGGAATCCATGCTCTACGCACTCATGCTGAAATCCGACGGTATTGCCGCCTGCGAGCTTGCAAGGTACGTGGCGGGGAGTGAGGAGGATTTCGTGGAGCTTATGAATCAGAAAGCCGAAAAGATGGGGTTGACCAATACCCATTTTGAGAATCCCACAGGTCTTTTCCACGAGGACCACAAGACCACCAGCCGT
Source organism: Eubacteriales bacterium (assembly GCA_045602325.1). GTDB lineage: Bacteria > Bacillota > Clostridia > Oscillospirales > CAG-272 > CAMEON01. The sequence goes on from JAZSBH010000140.1 coordinate 13,246, forward strand.
GAGGTCGCCTCCATCATGGCATACGCCATGAACATGAGGCTCTGCCGTAAGATCCTTATGACCCAATCCTATACCGCCCCCTTCACAACTCCTACAGGAGAATCGAAAAACTACTACCTCTATCATAATCTAATCGTTACACAATTCGACACGATCTCCCCCAATCAGCCCAACGCGGTCACGGTAGCGGCAGGGAAAACAGGCTTTACCGACGAGAGTCGTTTTTGCTTGGTTACATATGCCGAATCGGCAGACGGTCACGGATACGTCTGTGTAACCGCCAAAAGCGGCAGTTACGCTGAATGTATTGCTGACTATCTGACGATTTACAACACCTACGCAAAGCCCTAATAGAAAACACCCGAACCGATCATACACGGTTCGGGTGTTCTTTTGACTGCACCGATACGCAAGTCCCGTCATTCCAGGAAAGACCAATCGGGCAGATCGGCATTTTCTTGCCCCAGCATCTTGTAAAGCAGGCGGTACAGGGTGACAGTCTCCTCCAGTGTCAACGGATTATACTTTCCCATTTCAAAGGCGATATGGGAAGCTCTTTTTCGAAGTTCTTTTCCGGCCTCAGTAATGGTCACGTTCAGGTTCCTTTCGTCCTTGGTGGAGCGGGTACGGGTGAGCATACCCTTGGCCTCGAGCTTTTTGAGAAGGGGAGTCAGAGTTCCCGAATCCAAAAACAGAAAGTCCCCCATTTCCTTGACGGTCATGGTCGTATGCTCCCACAAAAGCATCATGGCAATATATTGGGTGTATGTCAGATCCAATTCATCAAGATAAGGTTTATAGAGCTTGATCACCTCGCGGGATGCGGCATACATGGGAAAACAGAGCTGATTCTTCAATTGTAAATAGTCTTGTTTCAAATTTTTATCCATTTGAAAAACCTCCGATGAAATTGTTATATTATATTGTATCACATTATTCAAAAAAATGCAAGCCGTTTTTATTTTTTGTCGAAAAAATAATCGTGGTTGGTTTAAACTCGTGACACGCCGTGAAATTTGGAAAAACTCTTGACTTTCGCACGTGAATAATATATAATGAAGGCACATCCCTTTCCGGGAAAATATTGCAGTAAACAGGAGACTTACCATGGATAAGATCAAAGTTGCCGTTATTGGCTGCGGTACCATCGCAAATGCCGCACATATTCCCTCCTACATGAACAATCCCGACGTAGAAATCAAGTATTTCTGCGACATCATCCCCGAGCGGGCTGAGGCTGCCGTCAAGCAGTACGGCTACGGCACCGCCATCGTAGACTACCACGACGCCCTGAACGACCCCGAGATCGAGGCCGTTTCAGTCTGTACCCCCAACAAGGCTCACACCACCATCACCATCGACGCGCTCCGTGCCGGCAAGCATGTTCTCTGCGAAAAGCCCGCCGCCCGCACCTACGCCGAGGCCAAGATGATGCAGGAGGTCCAGCACGAGACCGGCAAGGTTTTGAACATCGGCGTGGTCAACCGCTTCAACACCGCCGTCAACAAGATTCGTGATCTGATCCTGGCAGGCGAGCTGGGCGAGGTCTACCACGTATACGTCTCCTTCCGCGCCCACAGATCCATTCCGGGTCTGGGCGGAGCCTTTACCACTAAGGAGATTGCAGGCGGCGGCGCTCTCATCGACTGGGGCGTTCATTACCTGGATATTGTCATGTACTGCACCGGTGACCCCAAGCCCGTAACGGTTTCGGGTCAGGCTTACTGCAAGCTGGGCGTGGATATGCCTAACTATGTTTATGAGAATATGTGGTCCGAGAACACCAAGGATCTGAACGGCACCTACGACGTGGACGACAGCGTGACCGGTCTGGTTCGCACCGAGAACGGCCCCACCATCACCCTGAACGGTGCCTGGGCGCAGAATATCGGTATCGGGGAGCCCTACATCGACTTCCTGGGCGATAAGGCAGGCATTCGTCTCAACTACGGCGGCAACTTCACCATCTGGGGCGTAAAAGACGGCAAGCTCTGGAAGGACACACCCGAGTATGAGAGCGTCAATATGTTCCAGAACGAGATCGACAGCTTCATCCGTTGCATCCGCACGGGCGAGAAGCTTCCCTCTCACATCGACAAGGTCATCATCACCGCCCGCATGATGCAGGCCATCTACGACTCCTCCGAGGCTCGCGAGGAGATCAAGCTGGAGTGGTAATTGCACAGGGGTTTCTCCCCTATATCCCCATCTAAGAACCTTTTGCAAAATGTTCTTAGGAATCCCCAAAAATCTTTAAAACTGATTATTTAAATCCTTTTTAAGTTTTTAAAAGAATGCCCGAGAGAAACCTTCTTTGACGAAGATTTCCCTCGGGCATTTTGAGGAGATATTTCTTATTTCTTATGCGGCACCGCGCAGGGGAGGGTGACATGACCGTTCTCATCGGGGAACGGAGTGAGATCGTCGTGCCGCCAGGCGTCCCGCTCGGCCTTGTTTTTGAAGTCGGGAATGGCGTAGACCTTGCCGTTCTCCAAGCAGCTCCGCCAGCCCAAAATGGCTACGGCAGACATACAGCACCCGCGATAGACGTCAAAGAAGGGCTCTTCGTCGTTCAAGATATAGTTGACGAAGTTGTAGACCGTCCAGAAGTCACCGCCGCCGTGGCCTGCCTTTTCGGCCAGGTCACCGTTGGCGGGCCAAGCGGGAGCGTAGGTCTCGGAGGAGGGCTTCCCCTCGGGGGTAGTCCAGGAGTGGTAGGTGACGTTGAGGTTACCGCCAAGAGTGCGGCCGGTCTCGGCAGAACCGTACTCCCCGACGACACGGTAGCCGCTGGGCGAGCCCATGTGGGCGCAACCGGTGAAGCGGAACAGCGCGCCGCCGTCGGTCATGCAGTTCATCATGGCGAAGGCATCGTAGTTGTGGCGGAAGTCGTCATATTGCTCCAGAACATCGGAGTGGACAGCGAAGGCGCTGACCTGCACCGGCATCTGCTTGGTGATGTGCATGAGGGGACCCAAGGAGTGGGTGACGTAATAGGAACGGGGGAGCCATGCCCGCCAGTGGTACTTCCCGGGCGTGAGGCTTGCCAGCATTTCGCGGGGGCCGCTGTGGTTATACTCACCCTCGGCGTAGAGGATCTTACCGAGAGAGCCCTCCAACTGCAGTCTTTCTGCCTCCAGAAGCGCGGCGCTGAAGGGATAGTTCTCCGCCAGCATGTACTTACAGCCCGTCTCCTCCACAGCCTCGCAAAGCTCCACGCACTCCTTCATGGTAGCGGCGGCGGTGCACTCGCTGAAAACGTGGATGCCGCGTTTCATGGCTTTGATGGCGTAGGCGGCGTGCTCATGGAAGTAGTTGCAGATGAGAATGCCATCGATGCCGCTTTCCATAAGCTCATCGAAATTCTGACAGCACTTGACCCCCTCGGGGCATTCCTTGGCCATAGTAGCCATGCGGTCTGGGTCCTTATCACAGATAGCGGTGACCTCCGCGTTATCCAGAGAATTGATGATATGGATGAACGAGCCTCCGCGCCAGAGGCCGAAGATACCGAGCTTAAGTTGTTTCATGATGTGTCCTCCTGGTTCCCTATCGGGGATATTGGCTTCATTATACAGCACTTTTTCCCAAAAAACAATATACAAATATCACAATAACATCAAGAGCGTTTTGTGCAAAAAGCCCCCCCGTTCGGAAGGGCTTTGGCATTCAATCAATTTTCGGTCTTTTTCAGTTTGGCGTAGGTTCCCATGAGTTTCTTGGTTCCCACCGAATCAAACATGACCTCGATGAGCTTGTCCGCGCCCATCGGTTTAATGGAGAGGATCTCTCCCTCACCGAAGGTAGCGTGGGTAACTCTGTCACCGGGGGCGAGCGCGTTGAGACTCTCGCGGGCTGCAGCAGTCACCGCCGGGGTAGGCTGACCTACGGTAATGCGATCGGTGTGGACGGGGGCCTTCTGCTTACGGGGACGCTCGTAGAAGGAACGTCCCTGGGCGGTCTGATTTCCTCCGCCCGTAGAAATGCTCATGGCATCCAACGTCAGATCCTCCCGGGCCATCAGTTCCTCCGGGATCTCTCCCACGAAACGGGACAGGGGGTTGGCCACGGTCTGGCCGTACCAGATACGGGTGCGGGTGTGGAGAATGATGATCTTCTCCTTGGCGCGGGTGATGGCCACGTAAGCCAGCCGCCGCTCCTCCTCCATATCCTCCGAGGAGCCCATGATGTTCTGCATACCGGGAAAAATGCCGTCCTCCATGCCTGGCAGGAAGACTATGGGGAATTCCAGGCCCTTGGCACTGTGGATGGTCATGAGCACCACGGCGTCCGCCTCGGTGTCGTACTTATCCACGTCAGCCACCAGCGCGTATTCCTCCAGAAAATTCACCAGGGAGGGGGTCTCCCCCTCCAGCTCGGTATTCTTCACGTACTCCATCATGTTGGATTTCAATTCCGCGATGTTCTCCACTCGCTCCCGCTCGGGATCGCCGCCATCCTTGAGCATTTGGAGATAACCCGTCTGCTCCATGACCGCATCAAAGAAATCGGGCAGGGGCAGGGTCTCCAGAAGAGAGGTGAGGCGGTGAATGATGGCGGTAAAGTTCATAAGAAGGGGCGCAGATCGACCCAAGGCCACAAACTGATCGGCTCGGTCCATCACCTCGAAAAGGGACATATTCTGCTCTTCGGCAATGGCCGAAACCACAGCCAGCGTCTTGTCACCGATCTTACGGCGGGGCTCGTTGATGATGCGGAGCAAGCGCTCTCGGTCTGCGTGGTTGCAGATGAGTTGGAGATAAGCCACCGCATCCCGAATTTCCTTACGGTCGCTGAAGCGGGTACCGCCCAGCACGCGGTAGGGTACTGTGCTCCGCTGGAGGGCACGCTCGATACCCGCCGATTGGGAATTGGTGCGGTAGAGCACGGCGAAATCCTTGTATGTACGTCCATCCTCCACCATACGGCGGATGGTATCCACGATGGAGCGGGACTCGGCCATCTGATCCTCGCACTTGCGCAGAACAATCTGATCTCCCTCCGCTCCTGCCGTCCACAAACTCTTGCCGCGACGGCCGAGGTTATGGTCTATGACCTTGTTGGCGGCATCCAGAATGGTCTTGGTGGAGCGGTAGTTCTGCTCCAGCTTGATGAGAGAGGCGTTCTCGAACACCTGATCGAAATTCAAAATGTTCGCAATGGTGGCACCGCGGAACTTATAGATGCTCTGGTCGTCGTCGCCCACCACCATGAGGTTCTTATACTGCCCTGACAGAAGTGCAGCCAGCTCAAACTGGGCACGGTTGGTATCCTGGTACTCGTCGATGCAGACGTACTTGAATTTACGCTGATAGTACGCCAACACGTCGGGATTCTCCCGCAGAAGACGGACGGTCTGCATGATGATGTCGTCGAAGTCCATGGCGTTGGAGCGACGAAGCTCCTCCTCATAGCCCTTATAGACGGCGGCGATGCGGGACAGGCGGAAATCCGAGCCCGCCTCGATCTCAAAATCCTCGGCGGATTGCAGAGTATCTTTCGCGTGGCTGATGGTGGTCATGACCGCCTTTGGTGGGAATTGCTTTTCATCGATATTCAGTCGTTTCATAACACCCACAACAGCCTTCTTGGTATCGTCGGTGTCGTAGATGGTAAAGCCCTTATCGTAACCGATGCGGTCGCAGTAAGTACGGAGGATGCGCATACAGACGGCGTGGAAGGTACCGCTCCAGATGTCCTTAGCCAGGGTCTCATCCCCCAGCTCGGACACCAGACGGCTCTTGATCTCCCCGGCCGCCTTATTGGTAAAGGTAATGGCCAGTACGCGGTAGGGAGGGCAGGGGTCGTAGATAAATTCAGGCAGGATCTGTTCGATCTCCTCCACGGTCAACTGTACGGCTTTTTCGAGGTCGCTCACGTACGCCTCGGTGATCTCGGCAGGGACGAAATCCGTATGGTATGCATTTCCGAAACGAATGATGTAGGCGATGCGGCGAACGAGGACGGTGGTTTTCCCGCTTCCTGCTCCCGCCAGGACCAGGAGAGGCCCTTCGGTCGTGAACACAGCCTTTCTTTGCATATCGTTGAGAGCACCGTATGCCTTATCAAACAGGGCGCGCTTAGCGGCGAGGTAGCGGACGGAGAGGTTCTTATCCATCAAATGACTTCCTTTCTCACAGGGTTGCGGATGGTGTTAAGGGACAGAAGACAGGGAGGGCGGCATGCCCCGAGGCACGCCGCCCACAGTTTGGGATTACTGACGATTCTCGGACTGTGCCTTCTGCTGGTTGTTATTGTTCTGGTTCTGGCTTCTGTTCTGATTGCTGTTCTGGTTGTTGTTCTGGTTGTTGTTCTGGTTGTTGTTCTGGTTGTTGTTCTGGTTCTGGTTGTTGTACTGATTCTGGTTGTTGTTCTGATTCTGGTTTCTGTTCTGATTCTGATTCTGCATGATATGCTTCCTTTCTCTGTCCGCCGTTGGGCGGGATATATACATAGCCATGGGCGTATCCCGGGGCTACGGTATCAGTATCGACAGAGAAAGGGGGGTTTATGCAATGAAGGTCAATCCTTCATCATGTAGCTGTACTCCATCTGCTCTCCGATCTCACTCGCGGCTGAGACGGTCACGCCGATCAGGACGGCTCCGAAGCAGAGGTCAAGGAACCAGTAGCCATCCGTGAGCACCTGGAAAACCGTGGTGACGAAGGTACGAATGGAATTCTCTGTGTTGGCATGGAGTCCGAAATAAAGATCCACATCGAAATCCAGGAGTTGTGGCACGATGCCCCAATGAAAGAGCGTGGAGAGAGCCGCAAGCCCTGCCACCACCATAACCACGATCAGTTTTTTTCGAATGAGCTTATGAATGGCTTCGCTCCGCTCGGCGGCATACGTGGAGCCCTCGCGGAAGGCGTGAAGTCCCGTGTATTTCTTGACCATACGGTACAAACTGCGCAGAATCAATCCAACCGCCAGAATAAACAGCGCGGCGGACAAAGCTTGCAGAAGCACCATGGTCTGCCAACGGGTATAGGTCTCTTCCCGACGGAAAATGTCGGCGGTATCGTCTAATACAAAATACTTTTTCAGTTGGAGTACCCAAGGAAGGGAGGACACCAAGCCAAAAGCAACCGTTACCGCCAAGGCAGGATAATTCTTTCCTGCATAGCGACGGAGGAACCATACCGCCAGAAACAGCATCATTGCGGGGAGCAGATCCGGGAGGATATTCACCCCGTCGAGATAGAAATCCAGGGACAGGACGGTTGCCACAATGAGGCAGAGCATGGACATCCGCACGGCTCGCATGGCCCACAGGTCGTGACGGGTGAGCACCTCGGTGCGGTATTTTTCGGCAAGTTTTTCAAAGAAGGGCATATCCCCCTTGAGTCGATGGATAAAGCGGATGGTCAGAGCCAACCAAACTACGCCCAACACCAGGGAAAGCAGAATGCCGACTCCTCGGAGCAGTCCCACGAAATCGTAGTAACGGGTTCCCTGCCCCAGCTCGGCGCCGCCCTTTTCATGAGTCAACACGGTCAGCTCGGGAAGAACAGCCAGTGCCTCGTGGAGCACGAAGAACACAGCGGAAAGGGCGGTATACCGTTCCACCATGTTGCGAACACGGAGTTTCCCGCCAAGACCGCGGCGATCAAACATGACCGTGGCATCGTAGCGGGAGCCCATGTACAGCAGGCCTCCGCAGATATTCTTCCACATGGGAATCAGTACGATGCAGTCCAGCACAGCCAACGTAAACAGCGCCAGCAGCATGAACACCGGCTGTTCGGTAGGGGACACGAAGCCAAAGGACAGCAACATAGCGATCACGCGGGCAATGCCCACCAAAGCCAGATTACGGGCTCCCTTCAGCGCGTCGCCCAACCGTTCGTCCAGATCGGCAAAGCGGTAAAGTCCAAGCAGGATAAACAGGTATCCAATGCAATCGGGGAGAAGGTCGATGATGCCGATATAGGGGTCAAAGAGGAAGACGGCACCCGCCAGTATGTAGCTGAGACCGAGATAACGGCCGAGTTTCTTTTCGCGGGCGAGAGTATGGGTATCGTTCATAGGCATGACCCGCCGTGGCGGTTCCTTTCCGTAATTTTGTACGCAAAAACGCGTTATTTTTTCTTTTTGTGATGTCGGTTATTGTTTTTCGCGGAATACTTCTGATTCGACTGCTGCTGATTGCGCTCATATTCCAGCCGTGCCTGCTCGTTCTTCGCGTCCAGCTTTGCATTGATCTCGTTTATGAACTTGAAGCGGGAGGGCTTGGAGGGCTTGCCGAACTCCTCACCCGCGGGGCAGATGGCGGAGAAACAGCCGTAGAAGCAGAAGCTGTTGAGCAGGTAGACCACCAGCAGGTAGAGCAGAAGCACCTTTTGGAGTGCTCCGTTCCCTGCGGCAGCCAAGGAGGGGACGATCAGCAGGATAATCTGGGCAATGCCCCAGATGCCCGTGAAGATCATATTGCGGAAGCCCCTCTCCCGATGCTTGTCCAACCCCACAGTAGCCGCCAGCTCAGCGGACGACCACAGCGCGATGAGGGTGAAACCAAGCTCGGTGATAAAGCGAACCCATTCCACCACGGCTTGTACCGCGCCGTCGTGGATGGGAAGTCCCCAGAGAAACAGGTCATCCAGCACACGGGCGGCAAAGAAGATGGCCAGAATTCCGTAGACGGCGGTAAACGGGTACAGCCAGGCAAAGCGGGGATTGTAATCCTTGAGTCCTCCGATGGCCTTTACCCCCACCATAGCAGCGATGATGTAGGTGGCGAAGCAGTAGTCACCGATAGCCACCGACATGAAGGACAGGAGGAAATAGGAACAGAGGAGAAGTCCAAAGCCCATACAGCGCCTCCTTAGGATCAGGTATTGTTGTTTGCGGCAGGATTGGCACCGCAGCAGTTCTTATACTTCTTGCCCGAGCCGCAGGGACAGGGGTCGTTGCGACCTACCTTGGCAGAACGCTTGGGGGTGAGCACCACCTTTTTCGCGGTGGGCTTGGCACCTCCCTCAAAGCCCTCGATCAGGGGCTTGGCCACCTGTACGCGGACTACCTCCTGTTGAGGCTTGGGCATGACGGTCAGCAGGGCGCGCACCGTCTTATCGCGGATCTCGGCCACCATGGCATCAAACATATCGGCACCCACCATACGGTACTCGGTGACGGGATCTCGGTGAGCATAAGCCTGGAGGCCGATATTGCCCTTGAGATCGTCCATAGCATCGATGTGATCCATCCAGCCGCGGTCTACGTTCTGGAGCAGGATCGCACGTTCCACTTCACGGAAGCGCTCGGGGGTAAAGAGCTCCTCGCGCTCCTTGATACGGGCTTCTGCACGCTCGATCAGCATCTTGGTGACGTCTTCCTGGGTGAGGTTCTTGAGCTCGTCATCGGTATACTTGAAGTCCTCGTCGGTGCATAGGTAGCCCATGAGATCGGCACGAAGGCCTGCGAAATCCCACTCGGCGGCAGAGCCCTCGGAGGTATGGCTGTGAACGGCGGTCTCCACGGTACCGCGCACCATGTTCAGCATGGTCTCAGAGAGGTCGCTGTCATCCAGCACAGACTGTCTCTGCTTATAGATAATGGTTCTCTGCTGGTTCATGACGTCATCGTAGGACAGAACATACTTACGGCGCTTGAAGTTGTTATCCTCGATACGCTTCTGGGCGGTTTCGATGGTATTCGACAGCATACCTGCCTCGATGGGAGTATCCTCGTCCAGACCCAAGCGGTCAATGATGGAAACGACGCGCTCGTTGTTACCGAAAAGACGCATGAGATCGTCCTCCAGGGACAGGAAGAAGCGGGATTCACCGGGGTCGCCCTGACGTCCCGAACGGCCGCGGAGCTGGTTGTCGATACGGCGGGACTCGTGGCGCTCAGTGCCCAGGATGAAGAGACCGCCTGCGGCGCGAACCTTTTCAGCCTCGGGGGCGATTTCGGCCTTATGCTTTTCGTAAAGCTCCTTGTACTGGCGGCGCACGCCCAGGATGGATTCGTCATCGGTATCGGCGGTTCCGGTAGCCTGGACGATCAGACCCTCCTCAATACCCAGGGCGCGGAGGTCGGCCTTGGCCATATACTCGGGGTTACCGCCCAGCATGATATCGGTACCGCGTCCCGCCATGTTGGTGGAGATGGTGACCGAGCCAGACTTACCGGCCTGGGCGACGATCTCGGCCTCTTTGGCATGGAATTTAGCGTTCAACACGGTGTGGGGGATGCCTGCCTTTTTGAGCATATAGGACAGTTCCTCGGACTTATCGATGGATACGGTACCCACCAGCACAGGCTGGCCGCGGTCGTAGCACTCTCTGACCTGTCTGACCACTGCACGGTATTTCCCTGCCATGGTCTTATACACGGCGTCGTCGTGATCCTCACGGATCATGGGCTTATTGGTGGGAACCTCCACCACGTCGAGCTGGTAGATATCGCGGAACTCGTTTTCCTCGGTCAGAGCGGTACCCGTCATACCCGAGAGCTTCTTGTACATACGGAAATAGTTCTGGAATGTGATGGTGGCGAGGGTCTTGTTCTCCTTTTGAACGGTCACCCCCTCCTTAGCCCCGATAGCCTGGTGCAGACCGTCGGAGAAGCGGCGGCCGGGCATGAGACGGCCGGTGAATGCGTCGACGATCATAACGCCCTCTTCATTGACCACGTAGTCCACGTCCAGCTTCTTGCAGCCGTGAGCGTGGATAGCCTGGTTGATGTGGTGGGCCAGGGTGGCATTCTCGGCGTCGGTATAGTTATCGATCCCGAAGTAGGATTCAGCACGCTTGGCACCGCGGGGGGTGAGGACGGCGGTATTGGCCTTCTCATCCACGATATAGTCCGCCTCGATATTGTCCTGCTCCTCCTTGGCGTCGATCTCCTTGACCACGTGCTTCTTTAGGGTACGGACGAACTTATCGGCACGATCGTAGAGGTCGGTGGGGGTATCCCCCTCACCCGAAATGATCAGAGGGGTACGGGCTTCGTCAATGAGGATGGAGTCCACCTCATCCACGATGGCAAAGGCATGTCCGCGCTGGACGAGGCGGGACTTGTAGACCACCATGTTATCGCGGAGGTAGTCAAAGCCGTATTCGTTATTGGTGCCGTAGGTGATATCGGCGTTGTAGGCAGCCTGCTTCTGAGCGGGGGTGAGACCATGGACGACCAGGCCGGTCTTCAGTCCCATGAAGCCGTAGACCTTGCCCATTTCCTCGGCGTCACGGGCGGCCAGGTAGTCGTTGACGGTAACGATATGGACGCCCTCACCGTTCAAGGCGTTGAGGTAAGCAGGCATAGTAGCAACCAGGGTTTTACCTTCACCCGTCTTCATCTCGGCAATACGGCCCTGATGCAGGATGATACCGCCGATGAGCTGGACGTGGAAGGGTCGCTTGCCCAGGACACGGTCATCCGCCTCACGGACGGCGGCGAAGGCCTCGGGGAGGATGTCATCCAGGGTCTCGCCTGCGGCGAGGCGCTTCTTGAAAATATCGGTCATGCCGCGCAGCTCGTCGTCGGACATGTTCTTGTATGTGGTGGCCAGTGCCTCGATCTTGGCGGCGATCTTCTCCAGCTTCTTGACCTGGTGGTCGCTGTAGGTGCCGAAAATTTTGGTCATGATACCCATTGTGTGTGTTTCCTTTCTTTTGCTCCGCAAACCATCGGTGCCGATTGCAGACGATTCAAGCAATTCTGCATTTATTATACTATAAATATTAAAGATATATCAAGGTTTATTTGTAAATTTTCAGATAATACTTGCAAAAACGGAGGGTTTGTATTATAATGGTGGGAGAAGATTTCAAATTTGGGTTTATAGGGGAGATACGTCTATGTACTTTTCTCTCTATGTCGAGAGAAAAGTACCAAAAGAGCGCCACTCAAGGGAGGCACCCACGGTGCCTCCCTTGAGAAACCCACCACCTAAACAGCGCACACATTTTGCTTTTCGCAAAATGTGTTGATTGCGCGAATAGTCGCCAAAACCCGAACACCCGCACGAACGGCGGAGCGCCGTCCGCGCGGAACTCGCCGCTTGGCTTCTGCCCAAAGTCGTTGTTTCTCTTTGAGGGAAAAAGAAACTTTGGGTTGTCACCAAACGGGCGACTAACCGCGCGGTCGTCACTCTGACGACCGTGCGGCTTTATGGCAAACTGCGACTTAACAGCGCGTTAGCCATTTCGCCCACTGGCAAAATGGCGCGCTGATCAGGGGGAAAGATACCTAAGGAAGGTACCGTGGGTACCTTCCTTAGGTGGCGATCTTTGGGCACCTTTCTGTCGCCATGGACAGAAAGGTGCAAATAAACTCACCGATAAACCCAAATTTGTCTTTCTCCCGCATCCTTGACATTTCCTTTCTTTTATGTTATAATACGCCTGATGCCATGGGGAAGCAGGTGAAAGTCCTGCACGAGCCCGTCGCCGTGTCGCGCACCGCTCGGCCCACGCCGAGCCAAGGGTCTGTCTTACCTCCCGCCGCAAGAGAGGAACAAGGTCATTGGGATTCGCACAGAATCCCGAGAAGACCGACCGCCCCGCGCCCAGTCGAAATACCCGAGCATCCTGCGAGCACAAGCCCGCAGAACACTTCCGCAAACGCCGCGAGTGCCGGCTGGGAGGAAAACACACAACAATACAAAGGAGAAAACCAAGCATGAACATCAACAGCATGAAAAAGTGGCTGTCGTTCATCCTTTGCGTCGTGCTGATTGCGGCTCTGGCACTGACTACCATTGGATGTAATAACACCCAAACCCCCGAGACCCCCGAAACAAACGGGGTCACAGCCGCCGAAACCGAGGTCGGTACCGTTACCGAGACACCCGATCCCAACGCTCCCACCGTCAAGGGCGAGGGTGCGACGACCTTCTACTTCAACGTTGTGGACAAGGACGGGGCGGAAACCAAATTTGAGATCCACACCGACAAGACCATCGTGGGCGACGCCCTACTGGAGCTGGGCCTCATTGAGGGCGAGGCAGGCCCCTACGGACTTTACGTAAAAAAGGTCAACGGTATCACGGCCGATTACGACGTGGACGGCACTTACTGGGCTTTCTATATTGGGGACGACTACGGCATGACGGGAGTTGACCTCACCGAGATCGAGGCGGGCGCAACCTACGCCTTCAAGGTGTCCAAGTGAAACCCCAAAATGAATCGGGCAAGGCTTCTGCACGTAAAAGCCGTCACAGAAAAGCCCTGCTGACCATCCGGGAGATTGCTCTCTTCGGCATGCTGGGAGCGCTGATGATGGCGTCGGATATTGTCATGAATATCATTCCCAACGTCCACCTGGTCGGTGTCATGATCGTGGTCCTGACCGTGGTGTACCGCTGGAAGGCACTCTTTCCCATTTACGTCTACGTCCTGCTCATCGGTTTGTATGAGGGCATCGGGTTGTGGGCTACGTATTGCTATATCTGGGCTACTCTCTGGGGCATGGTTATGCTTTTGCCGCGAAAAATGCCCAAGTGGCTGGCGCCCATCGTCTATGCCCTGGTCTGCGGTATCCACGGCTTCGCCTTCGGATTCCTGCTCATCCCTTACCAGATGGTCTTTATGAGCTTCACCTTGAAGCAATCCCTGATCTGGTGGAAATTCGGCTTCTTCACCGCCGACATTCCCCACGGCATCGGGAATCTCGTCGGGAGCGTGCTCATTGTCCCCATGATCAACCTCATCCGCAAGCTGGACAAGGGTCTGAAAACCTAAAAACAACCCCCGCAGACGGTCTTCGCAGCCGTTGGCGGGGGTATTGTTTTGTTCGAAAGCGGGGGCGGTCAAATTTGGGTTTGTCGGGGTGTTGATACCCACAAACAAATCTTTTTCTTTGCACCTTTCTGTCCATGGCGACATGAAAGCAGAAGTGCAAGCACTTCACGAAAGAACGCCACTCAAGGGAGTCACCCACGGTGCCTCCCTTGAGAAACCCACCACCTCATCTGCGCGACTCTTTCGCCCGCAAAGGGGCGAGAGAGTCTGATTGCGCGTAGGGTCGCCAAGACCCGGAAACCCGCACGAACGGCGGAGCGCCGTCCGCGCGGAACTCGCCGCTTTGCTTCCGCCCAAAGTTGTTTTTCCACTTGTCGGATAACGGAAACCCGTGGGTGGCTACCAAACAGGCGACCGATCGCGCGGTCGTCACTCTGACGACCGTGCGACTTCATGGCAAACTGCGACTTGACAGCGTGTTAGCCCATTTGCCTCCTGGCAAATGGGCACGCAGATCAGGCGATAGGATCCTTAAGGAAAGTACCGTGGGTACTTTCCTTAAGTGGCGTTCTTTCGTGAAGTGCTTGCACTTCTGCTTTCATGTCGCCATGGACAGAAAGGGACATAACTCCCCGTTAAACTGCAATTTGATTTCCCCAAGTGATATCACATATTAACTCAATCTCTCCCGCATGAACGCCATGATCTTCTTCTCCTCCCGTGAGACCTTCACCTGGGTCAGCCCCATGAGATCGGCCACCTGCTGTTGGGTCATGTCGCGGTAGTAGCGGAGCAGGATGATCTTCTTCCACATGGGAGGAAGCTGCTGGATGACCTGGGCGAGGGCAATGCGGTCCATCTGACGCGCCATGTCGTCGGCCTCGGCACGGTCGGGAATCACTGCCCCCAGCTCGGGTGAGTCCTCGCCATAGGCGTTGTCCGACAAGGAGGTAACCGGGGACATGGCTTCCAAAGCCATGGCGGCATCCTCCACGCTCACTCCGACCAATGCGGCTAACTCGCCCACGGTGGCTTCCCTGCCCTCATCGGCGGCAATACGGGCACGCTCCCGCATGAGGAGGGCCCCTGTATGACGAGTGCCGCGGCTGACGCGGATAAGTCCGTCGTCTCGCAAATGGCGGCGGATTTCTCCCACGATGAGAGGCACGGCGTAGGTAGAAAAGGCGGTGCCACGGGCGGTGTCAAAGCTGTGGATGGCTTTGATCATGCCCATGGTGCCGATCTGCATAAGATCTTCAAACTCGGTGCCTCGGTCGCGAAATTTCACCGCTACGGTGCGTACCAGTCCCATGTTGTCCAGAACCAGCCGCTCCATGGCGGCCTTGTCTCCGCTCTGCGCCATGGTAACGAGGGCGATATTCTGGGCAAAGCGGGGATCGGCAGATGGTGTGGCAGGGTCGGCTTGGATCGCCTCTGCGTCACCGCCGGCTACAAGATCAAGGGCTTCGGATTCGGTCATGATTTTCCTCCTGTGATAGGTTGGGAGGAGTTCAAATTTGGGTTTATCGGGGAGCGGGAGAGCGGCCTCCGACGGCCGGATCTCCAAAAACTTTCAAAAAACATTAATCAATAATCCTTTTTTGAAAGTTCTTGAAGAGAGTCCAGAGAGGAACTTCGCAATGTTTGCTGAAAGCAAACTTGCACCGAGCGAAGCGAGGAGGCTTTCAAGAAGTTCCTCTTTGGCGTTCTCCTGCTCCCCTACAAACTGTAATTTGAACTCCCTATGTACTAAATCCGCCCTCTTTCCGAAAGCTTCTTCCACATGGTTACCGTCGTCCCCTTACCCACCTTGGAGGTGACGCGAAGGGCGTCCATGAAGCTCTCCATAACGGTAAAGCCCATGCCGCTCCGCTCCCCGGCGGCGTCGGTTGTGTAGAGGGGCATACGGGCTTGTCCCACGTCGGGGATGCCGCAGCCCTTGTCCTTGATCTCGATCTTGATCGCTCGCCCTGCCAGGATGCTGACCGTGATGGCGATGCTCCCTGTCTCGGCAAAGTCACGGTAGCCGTGAACAATGGCGTTGGTCACCGCCTCGGAGACGGCGCACTTGATGTCGGCGATCTCGGTAACGCCGGGGTCAAGCTGGGAAACAAAGGCCGCCACCGCCGCCCGCGCCATGCCCTCGTTGACCGACAGGGCGGGGAGCTTGATCTGTATTTTGTTGAGGACTTCCCTGGAAAACTGACTGGTTCTGCTCGTGCGGCTCATGCGTCCTTCTCCTTTCTATTTGTCAAAGCGGTTGCCGCGACAGGCTTTTTCCGCTTGCGGGGGCTTGTCCGTGTAGGGCTTGTCCGCTGGTTTGGGCTCTCCGTACGGGACGGTTCTTCGGGGTAGCTGTCCTTGGGATACTCAATCTTCACCAATCGCTCCATACCGGCCAAGGTGAGGATGGAGCGGGTCTCCCGGGAAGGATTCCAAACGGTCATCTCCCCGCCCAGCTCCTTCATGACCGAATATCGCCCCATAATGAGCCCCAGTCCGGAGGAGTCCATGAAGCTGACGGCAGACAGATCCAGAATAAGCTTTTTGGGGCGTTTTTCAAAAAGGGTGGCGTCGATGCCCTGGCGGATGGCAGACGCGGTGTGGTGGTCGATCTCCCCGCGGACGCGAATGGAGAGGATGCTGCCCGCGGTGTCGCAGAGGAATTCGGCGCGCTCACGGGGGAGGTGGTCTTGTTTTTGGGGCATGGGCTTGTCCTTTCTGATGGGCTATTTTTTGAGGGACCGGCGCGTTCCGATCTGTAGGGGAGGGGTCTCCCCTCCCGCCTCATTCCCGCGGAGCCTGATGTCTTCAGACTTTACAGATTTGCGGAGGCGAAACGCCTCCCCTACGGAGAAATGAAGCAGACCAACAAACGGCAATTTGCACCTTCTCATTTTCTTTCTGCCCCCAGTATAACACAACCCCCGCGCAAAGTTTGTCGCTTCGCGCGGGGGTGAAAAAATAATTTAAAGAGAAGCCCCCTTTCGGAGGCTTCTCGAAATTTCATATAATTACTGCTGTGCGGCAATGATCTTATCCTGCACGTTCTTGGGAACCACGTCGTAGCCGGTGACATCAAAGTCGAACCAGCCGCGGCCCTGGGACATAGCGCGCAGGGAGATGGGGTAATCGGCCAGCTCGGACTTGGGAGCCATGGCCTGGATGGTGGTATAACCAACCTTACCCTCGTAGGGGTGCATACCCATAACGCTGCCGCGACGCTTGTTCAGGTCGCCCATAACGTCGCCCACCAGAGCGTCGGGAACCGTAACGGTCAGATCGCCCACAGGCTCCAGAAGCACGGGAGCAGACAGCTCAAGGCACTTCTTGTAGGCCAGGTTGGCGGCCATCTTGAAGGACATTTCGTCCGAGTCAACGGCGTGGTAGCTACCGTCGTACAGCTCAGCCTTCAGCTGAACCAGAGGATAGCCGGCGGCACCCTTGACCATAACGTCCTCAAGACCCTTCTGGACGTGAGGAATGAAGTTCTTGGGCACGGAACCACCCACGGTGGCATCCACAAAGGTCAGACCCTCGTCCTCGCCGGGAGCGAAGCGGATCTTGACGTGACCGTACTGACCGGAACCGCCGTTCTGCTTCTTGTGCTTTCCTTCCACGTCGCAGGGCTTGGTAATCTTCTCGCGGTAGGGAATCTTGGGCTCGTCAAGCTTGACCGAGGTGCCGAAGCGGGACTTCAGCTTGGAGCACAGGACGGACAGGTGCATATCGCCGATACCGTAGATGCACATCTGCTTGGTCTCGGGGTTGTTCTCGTAGCGCAGGGTGAGATCCTCCTCCAGCATCTTGGCGATGGCCTGGGAGATCTTGGACTCGTCCTTGGCGGTCTCGGGGGTGATACCCTTGCACATATAAGGAGTAGCGTACTTCACGGCAGCGTAGATGGTGTCGCCCGAGACGCGCAGGGTGTCGTTGGTGTTAGTATCGGACAGCTTGGCGATCATACCCAGATCACCGCAAGCCAGCTCCTCGACCTCCACCTGATCCTTGCCCTTCATGATGTAGATGTGAGCCATCTTCTCGGTAGAGCCGGTGCGGACGTTGCGGAGAGCCATATCCTTCTTGAGGACACCGGACATGACCTTGAAGAAGGACATCTTACCCACGAAGGGATCGGCGATAGTCTTGTAGACGAAGATGGCGGGATCGCCCTCCACGTCGATGGCCACAGGCTTGCCGCCCAGATCCTTCTCCACCTTGCGGGCGGTAGGACGGGGGAAAGAGCCTGCGATGGCGTCCAGCATGGCAACAACGCCCCACATATTGGTGGCGGAGCCGCAGTACACGGGCACAATGGTGCCCTCGATGATGCCGTTATGGAGTGCCTCAATAGCCTCCTCCTTGGTGAAGGACTCACCCTCGAAGTACTTCTCCATGAGCTCGTCGGAGGTACCGGCCAGAGCCTCGTTCAGCGCGTCCTTATAGTCGTGAGCAGTCTGCTCCCAGTTAATCTTCATGGCAACGCCCTCGCGCTTGCCCTTGGCGTCGTACTTGAAGGCCTGCATATCGATCAGGTCGATCATGGTGACGTCCTTACCGGTCTCCACGGGGATGAACACGGGGCAGACGGATACGCCGAAGGTGGCGTGGATCTGGTGGAACACGCGAGCGAACTTGGTCTCGGGGTCGTCGCACTTATTGATAAAGAAAGCCTTGGGAATACCGGCGGCGCAGGCAGCGTCCCATGCCAGCTCGGTACCGACCTCAACGCCTGCCTTACCGTCAACCGTAATGACGGCGGCGTCAGCGACACGCACAGCCTGCTTGACTTCACCCTGGAAGTCCAGGAAGCCGGGGGTATCCAGCACGTTGATCTTGGTGTCCTTCCAGGACATGTACGCAGGGGTTGCGGAGAGGGTAAAGCCTCTTGCCTTTTCCTCGGCGTCGTAGTCGCAAACGGTATTGGAGCCAGCGATGGAGCCCAGACGGTCGGTGGCACCTGCGATGAACAGCATAGCCTCAGCAAGGGAGGTCTTACCCGACCCGCCGTGACCGAGGAGCGCCAGATTACGGAGTTGCTTGGTGTTGAAATCAGCCATTTTGATTCACCTTTGTCCGCCCGCCGCACCCCGAGCTCTCCCCGGGACAGGGGCAGACACCTTTCTTTTTTAGGTGTAAATTTTTCGTTCAAATCATGTGCCATATACGAAAAAGATCGCGTAAAAACGGTACAATATCCGAACAACAAGAATATTATACTATATTTACGCGATTTTTTCAAGATGTGTTTTTGAACTTTTGTATGATGGAACGTAGAAATTCAGGGGTTTGATTTGGTTAATTGTCACAAATCCAGCGTAATAGAGACCGCTGGAAGAGAAATAGGATTGACAAAATCCGACCCGCGTGGTACAATAGGCAGTGGGCTACCGACCGCCCGAAAGGGCGGCCCTACGGTGCGGTTGCTTTCCTTGTGAAATTCATCGGGAAAGTATCTTTTCGTTATTTAAGCCTTTCCCGAAGTTTCATGCGGAGGGGAGGTGATGGAATGTACGTAACTTGGGAACTCTTGTTCACGTTCTGTATCGTGATTCTGGATCTCCTGGCCCTCGTCATTCTTATCTTTCAGAATAATAAAAAGAAATAACCGCCCGCTACCTACCAAGTAAAGGCGATTATTTCTTTTACATGATGGGAAGCAACCGTATCGGTAGCCTCTCTGTTTATATTATACGGCAAAAGGTCCCATTTGTCAATACCTTTTGCTGTATTTTTTTAATTAGATTCATTCACCGCGCTCGAAAGCCTCTGCATCGGCGAGGATGGCCCGGAATCTTTCGGTATCGCGGATGGGATCAAATGCCGACCAGGCCAACACGGGTGTCAAGAGGTCCGTTCTGTCGTAGGTATGTGCGGTATAATGAAGCTCGTAGCCGTACAGGTAAGGAAGCTTGCTTTCTGTGATCACGTTGTAGGTCTTGGCTACGACCCGCTGATGCCGTACCATCTTTTCCAGCCAGTCCATCGCCTCGTCGGAGCGTCCCAGACGCATACACGTCAGTGCGCATTGGTCAAAGCAGGGCTCCAGGCAGAAGGGGATTTCATCCTCTCGGTCTCCCACCATGAGGTCATACAGATCGGGATAGAGACGATAGCAAGTGTAGGCTTTCTCAAATTCCCCTGCCCGAGACCAGGAATGTCCGAGCATGAGCAGTTGACTCGACAGATACTCCTGTGCTTTGTAGATGTTGCTTGCGTATTGCTTACGGCTTTCTTCCTCTTTCCCAAGATCGCTGTACACCATCGCCAGCCAGTCGCCGCCCTCTTCGTATGGGTCGAATACCGTGATCCTTTTGGCGTGTTCCTTTGCCTTGACGAAATTTCCCATACACCGATACAGTTGGGTCAGCCATTTGTGCGCCGCATTCAGATAGCGGCTGTCAGTGCAGTGGTGAAGGATCACGTTTGCCTGTCGGATGTACTCATTTTCCCAAGTCTGCCGTTCTCGTACCAGCTCCTCTGTTTCCTCTGCTGAGCGGTATTCGTTCACAAGACAGCAGATATTCCCGATCGAATACGCCAGCAACTCGTAATTGTTGGGGTAGATCTCCAGCATTCTCCGACAGTCCTCACAGCATTGCCGATAGTGGTCAAGCCACGCGACCTCTGCCGGACGGTTGCACAACTTGTGTTCTATATCGCGCATAAACGCCTCAATTTCGGTCTCTCCGTTGGTTCCGTCCTTACCGAACAGTACGTCGGTAGATACACCAAACACGTTAGCCAGCGGGATCACCTGTGAAATATCAGGCATCCCCGTTTCATTCTCCCAACGGCTCACCGCTTGGGGTGTGACGTTCAACTGCTCCGCCAGCTCCTCCTGTGTCAGATTCCGCTCCTTACGCAGTCTGCGGATGATCTGTCCCATGGTTTCTTTCATAAATTGTCTCCTTGCATTTAAATTCCGGTACCGTTGCATACAGTATAACAGAAGTTCCGTTTGCTGTCAAGCGATGCAAATAGGAGGAAAACTCAACGGAGCATTGTGCAAAAGAGGCGACGGTCAAGATTGGGAGAGGACCTCGGACAGCCCAAACAGTTCTTCTGCGTTGCGATTCGTCGCCTCGGCCAGCTCCTCCGCTGTCAGGCCGTGGAGGGGGGCGATGACCTCGGCGATATAAGGGATCAAGCCCGAGTGGTTGATCTTCCCCCGAAACGGCACGGGCGCCATGTAGGGGCAGTCGGTCTCAATCAGGAGCTTGGACAGATCCACCGAGGCCACCACGCTCCGCACCCGCTCGGCGTTCTTGAAGGTGGCAACCCCGCCGATGCCGATGTACCAGCCTCGTCTGGTCAGTTCCTTTGCCATCTCGGCGGAGCCGCCATAGGCATGGAACACGCCCCGCACAGAGGGATATTTGAGAATGGTCTCAAAGCTGTCACCGTGGGCGTCGCGGTCGTGGACGATCACGGGGAGGCCCGTGTCGGCGGCGATCTGCATCTGTCCCTCGAAGAAGGCTCTTTGGAGATCCTTGTCCATGGGCTGCCAGTAGTAGTCGTAGCCGATCTCCCCGATGGCCACGATCTTATCCCGCTTGCGGCGGTCGGGATCGCTGACCCATGCGCGGAGGGCGGCCAGCTCGGCCTCGGGGTCTAGGGGGGCACCGTCCGGGAGCCCCTGAGCGTCCTCGGGATGAATGCCTACGGCGGCGGCCATGAAGGGGTACTTCCCTGCCTGCGCCACGGCCACGCGGCTGTTCTGCAGATTGGTGCCCACGTTGATGACCGCGCGGGTAACGGCGCGAAATTCGGGGGAGGACAGGAGAGTATCCGCGCCCGCAAAGGCGGCTTCACGGGTTGGGGTATCGGTGCCTCCTTCGGCAAGAGCGGCGTATTTGCGGTCGAAGTAGTGGGCGTGGGTGTCGGTGTAGAGGGGCATAAGCACTCCTTTCAGGGCATTTCTTACCAAATAAAGGGAATCATGCGGTACTTGACCTTCTTCTTATATTCCTCGTATCCCGCCAGCTCCGCCGTCAGGAGCTTCTCCTCCCCGCGGATGCGGATGACCATGAGGGCGGGGTAAAAGGCGAAAGGAATCAGCGCGTACCAAGAGCCGAGGACGAGGGGCAGGGACAAAAACATCACCACGGATGCCATGTACATGGGATGACGCATCACACCGTAGAGGCCTGTGGAGATGACGGTCTGGCCTTCCTCCACCTTGACCGTGCGGGACAGATAGGCGTTCTCCCGCATGACCTCGGCGTAGAGGGCGTAGCCAACCAGGAAGAGTACCGAGGCGACCATGACCACGGGCATGGGTACAGCAGACCAACCAAAGCGGAAGTCCATCCCCGCCAGGATGAAGCCCCCAAGGAAGATCAGCCCCGACACGGCCACAACGCCCTTTTGGTCGCCCTGCTTTTCCTTGGCATCCAGCCGCTTGCGGAGAAGGTCGGGGGCACAGATCAGCATGACCGCGCCCATGATGAGCATGGGGATAAAGAGCAGGCCGAGGAACAATAGCCCACCGGGGTAAAGAAACGTGCCTGCGGGGAGGAAAATCAGGAGAGCCACCAGAAGGAGGCCGATGATGAATTTTGTCAAGGCTGATACGAATAACTTCATATGATATTCCTCCATTTCTTTTTCAAGTTCTTGAAGGGAGTTTGAGGGAAACTTCTTTCAAGAAGTTTCCCTCAAACCGTACTCCTTATTCTTCAGCCACAACGGCGATGGCCAACTCCTCCAGAGCCTTGGGATCGGCGGGGGAGGGGCACTTGGTCATGAGCTCGCTGGCATTCTGCACCTTGGGGAAGGCAATGACGTCGCGGATATCCTCCAGACCGATGGACAGAGCCACCAGACGGTCGAGACCGAAGGCCAAGCCGCCGTGGGGAGGCACGCCGTACTTGAAGGCCTCCAAGAGGAAGCCGAACTTCTCCTGGGCGTCCTCGGGGGTAAAGCCCAGCACCTCGAACATCTTGGCCTGGATCTCACCCGAGTGGATACGGATGGAGCCGCCGCCCAGCTCGGTGCCGTTCAGCACGATGTCGTAGGCTTTTGCACGCACGCGACCGGGATCGCTGTCGATGTATTGCAGATCCTCCTCCATGGGCATGGTGAAGGGATGGTGCTTGGCGTAGAAGCGGCCGTCCTCCTCGCTGTACTCCAGGAGGGGGAACTCGGTGACCCACAGGAACTTGAAGTCCTTGGGGTCGCACAGACCCATCTTCTTGGCGCAGTGGCAACGGAGAGCGCCCAGAGCGTCGAAGACCACGGAGTTCTTGTCGGCCACGATGAGGATCAGATCCCCTGCCTCGGCCTCCATGCGAGCCTTGATGGCCTCGTTCTCGGCGTCAGAAAGGAACTTGGCGTAGGAGGAGGAGATCTCACCGGTGGGAGCCCACTTCAGCCAGGCCAGACCCTTGGCCTTGTAGGTCTTGACGTACTCCACCAGAGCGTCGATCTCCTTGCGGGACATGGTGGCACCGCCCTTGACGTTGATACCGCGAACCGAACCGCCGCCCGCAATCGCGCCGGCGAACACCTTGAACTCGGTACCCGCCAGAATGTCGGAGAGGTTCTTCAGCTCAAAGCCGAAACGGATATCGGGCTTGTCCGAACCGAAGCGAACCATGGCCGCGGCGTAGGGCATACGGATGAAGTCGCCGCCCAGGTCGATGCCATAGAACTCCTTGAACATGAACTTCAAAAAGCCCTCGTGCATGCGCATGACGTCGTCCTCATTGACAAAGGACATCTCGGTGTCGATCTGGGTAAACTCGGGCTGACGGTCGGCACGCAGATCCTCGTCGCGGAAGCAACGGGCAATCTGGAAGTAGCGGTCAAAGCCCGACACCATGAGCAGCTGCTTGTAGAGCTGGGGGGACTGGGGCAGAGCGTAGAACTTGCCGTGGTGGACGCGGGAGGGCACCAGGTAGTCGCGGGCTCCTTCGGGCGTGGGGGCGATGAGGCAGGGGGTCTCGATGTCCACAAAGCCGTTCTGGGCGTAGTAGTCTCTTGCCAGCTTGGTGATCTTGGAGCGAGCCATGATGTTGTAGGCCATGTCGGGGCGGCGGAGGTCGAGGTATCTGTGCTGCAGTCTCAGCTCAGGCTTGACAGGGCTGTTCTCCACGATCTCAAAGGGAGGGGTCTGGGCGGCGGAGAGGATCTTCAGCTCGGAAACGGCGATCTCGATCTCGCCCGTGGGAATATTCTTGTTGACCGCACCCTCGCCGCGGCGGCGGACGGTACCGTGGGCGCAGAGGACGAACTCGGCACGAACCGTGAAGGCCTTGTCAAAGGCCTCGCGGTCGGTGGCGTCGTCAAAGGCCAGCTGGACAATACCGCTTCTGTCGCGGAGGTCGATGAAAATGAGGGCGCCCAGGTCTCTCTGCTTCTGAGCCCAGCCCATGACGCATACCGTCTCGCCCACGTTGGCGGCGGTGAGTTCGGCGCACAGACACGTGCGCTTGTCGTTGGTGGTTAAAAGTTCTGCCATTTTGATGAACCTTCTTTCGTATAAATGTTATTGGTTCTCCGTAGGGGGCAACTGTGTTTGCCCCTTTATAACCCGGGCAAGCG
>JAZSBH010000141.1:0-15420 GCA_045602325.1 Eubacteriales bacterium
AGAAAGGGAGCCAATTGGCTCCCTTTCTGCCGCGAATCATAAAAGTCCAGCCTCGGCGGCCTTGGCAGCCCCGACGATTCCGGCGTCCCCGAACAAGCGCGCGATGCGGATGTCGGTCTTTTTCATGTGCTTATTGTAATCATTTTCGGCAAAATAGGCCTTTATGGGATCCAAAAGCACGTCTCCCTCACGGCTGATCCCGCCGCCGATGGCCAGAATCTCGGGCTGGAGTACGTTGATAATGCTGCAAATGCCCTCGGCTACGTACTCGATATAGCGATTGCGTACGGTAATGGCGGTTTCGTCCCCCAGCTTGGCGCATTCAAAAGAGGTACGCCCGGTGACCCGACCGTTTTCCTTGAACCATGCGTTCATCATAGATTCGGGATGAGCCTCCATAGCCTCCTTGGTCTGCTCGATCAAGGCGGTCACCGAGGCGTATGCCTCCAGACAACCGCGGCGGCCGCAGGTACAGGGCTTACCGTCAAAGACCAGCGTCTGGTGTCCGATCTCGGCACCGGCGCCATTGAAGCCCGACCACACCTTGCCGTTTAGGATGATGCCGCCGCCAACACCTGTGCCCAGAGTCATGAACACGAAGCTGTCGATCCCCTCGCCGCAGGTGGTGTATTCCCCTAAGGCCGCCGCATTGGCGTCGTTCTCCAGAAACACGGGAAGATCAATGTACTTGCGGAACTCCTCTGCCATGGGTACGTTGTGCATGACGATGTTGTTGGAGTAGACCACCAAACCGTTTACTTTATCAATAGAGCCGGGGCAGCCGATACCAACGGCCTTGATCTCGTCCATACTGTGTCCGCTCTCAGTCACCACCCGCTCGGCAAGCGCGGCCATGTCCTTGATGATTTCGCTCCAATGCCGTTCTTTCATGGTGGGAACGCTGTCGCTGAAAAGAATCTTTCCGCTCTTGTCCACCAGACCGGCGGCAATATTGGTGCCGCCAAGATCAATACCGATATACATATCTGTTACCTCCATATCAATTTACTTTGGACAGGATCACTTCGCAGTGACCGTCGATCCTGAAATCCGCCTCTTGGGCGGGAATCAGGATGCTGGCGCCTTTGGAAAAGCTCAGTTCGCCGCCTTCGTATGCAAGTGTACCCTGACCGTCGGTCACGACCAGCGAAGCAAAGCTGGTTTTGTCCACCGAGATTGTACCCACACCGCAGAAGCGTATTCGTCTGACTTCAAAATAGGGGCAGGAGGCCAACAGGACGTCCTGTCCGTCGGGAGTTACAGGCAGCTCTGGAGATTTTTCCAGACAGGAAACCTCCAACGCTTTTTCAATATGCAACGGCCGCAGATTGCCGTCCTTGTCGCGGCGGTTGTAGTCGTACACGCGATAGGTGGTGTTGGAATTTTGTTGGATCTCGCAGATCAGAATGCCCGCACCAATGGCGTGGACGGTACCCGCAGGAATGAAGAACACGTCTCCGCGCTTGACGCTGACCTTGTTCAGGATCTCGGTCAAACGCCCGTCCTTGATGGCATTTTCGTATTCATCACGGGTGACGTTACGTGAAAATCCGTAGTATAGGGAAGCACCCTCGTCGCAGTCCAGAATATACCACATTTCTGTTTTGCCGTACTCCCCCTCGTTGGCCAGCGCGTATTCATCCGAGGGATGCACCTGTACCGACAGGTCTCCCTTGGCATCGATCAGCTTGATCAAAAGGGGAAAATAGTCGTATTTTTCACAGTTCGTGCCCAACGCAGCCTTGCCCGACACCTCCAGATACCGGCTTAAGGTCAAGCCTGCATACGCTCCGTCCGCAATGACGCTTTGCCCGTCTTTGTGGGCCGAGAGCTCCCAGCTTTCGGCGACCCGGTCGAGATCACACGCCTTGTTGAATTCGCTTTTGAGTCTTGTGCCGCCCCAGAGGTAATCCTTGAAGGCGGGAGAAAGCATGACGGGATCCAATTTACACATAGAATCTTCCTTTCGTGAATATTCTGATTTTTTTAAGATTATAACATAAACGCGCCGTTTTGTCAATTGAAACGTTGACTTTTTCGTGCTTGTATGGTATACTATGGAAAACTCCCCCGAAAAAGGAGCAACTGCATGTACTATCGACACAACCTCAGCTACACCTATCCCGATCGAAGCGATCAGCATATGCTGATCCTCAAACGCACCCGTGAGATTCATCTGGATGCGGAGTACGACTATATGCCCCGAGGAGTATGGTTTCGCATCAAACGTGCATTGGTTGCCGGGCTGCTCCATCTGGTGGTATTCCCCATTACCCACCTGACACACGGATTACGGATATACGGTCGTAAGAATCTGAAGAAACACAGAAAAGAGTTGAAAAACGGCGCCATCACCATTTCGAATCACGTATTCATGTGGGATTATCTCTGTGTGCTCAAGGCCATCCGCCCCCATATCAGCTATTTTCCTGCCTGGAAGCCCAATTTTGAAAGCGGATTTAGTCCCTTCATGCGGATTTTGGGGGGCATGCCCATTCCTGAAGGGGATATTCACGCCATGATGGCATTTAAGCGGGGGATGGACGAGGTGGTGGAGAGCGGACGTTGGCTCCACGTTTTTCCCGAGGGCTCTCTGTGGTATTTCTATCCCGATATTCGCCCGCTCAAGCCGGCAGTATTTACCTATGCCGTCAAATATAACAAACCCTTGATCCCCATTTCCATGTCCTTCCGCCCCCGTAAGGGATTTCGCAAACTCTTCGGCAAAGGTCCTTTCGTAGATCTCCACGTTGCCGAACCGATCTATGCCGACAAAGCTCTGCCGCCTCGTTCTGCAGCGGAGGAGCTCCGTGCCAGAGCTTATCGGATCATGCAGGAGATGAACGGGATCCATCCCGGCGACCCGACCTACAACGAGGATCAAAATATTGACAATTACCGAAAGACTATGTAAAGCAAAGACCGCCTCCGTTATGGAAGCGGTCTTTTTCGGTTATTTCTTCTTCTTGGCAGCAAAAATTCCAACGAACACGCCGGCAACCGCACCGGCCAGGGTGGCTACAGCGGCAGGGAGAATACCCTTGGCTACGTGCAGCCCTTTTTTGTCCTCCTGAGAGACTTCCTCTGCCTCTTGGGTCGGCATGGTCCACTGTACGGGCTCCAGCTCGCGAACGCGGTCAAGAAGCTGCCAGGCGGCAACTGTCACGGCATTCTGGGGGTAAGTGCCGTCCTTCATGGCGATGGCGGCGGCGTAGTAATCTTTAACTGCTTTCCAGCTTTCTGCGCTGTATTCGGCTTCGGTCAAACCGTCCACCACAGCAATGGCCTCGTCCAGATCTGTGAAATCCACCGCGTAGGTTACGGTGATTTGGATGCGGGCGGTCAAGGACTTGGGGGCGGGAGTCCCGTCGGGAAGGATAATCGAGCCCGTAAGCCGGCGGGTACCGGACAGGGAAGTATCCAAACGGTTCACATCCCATACGGGTGTGACAGTCACCTCTGACTGATTGGCATAAACGGCGCTCAGCCTGTCGGGAAGAATGGCGGCGACTTGCTCGGCGGTGGCTCCCAGCGGGATCACAACGGGAGCTGATTCGACTATCTCTACGGGCATACCGTCATCTGCGTCGACCTCGGGCTCATCCGCAAAGCGAACCCGGATCTCACCCCACCCGTATGCAGGATCATCGCCGTCGCCGCCTACGGACAATCGGAGATATTTACCAACGGTAGGCTCAAAGCGGAGCTTGCCGTCGGCAGGAATCTCGGTGAAGAGGTGGACAGTGGTTTTTTCTTCGGTGAATTTTTTGTTGGTGGAAATCTGCAGGGCCACGGCTAAACCGCTGTCGTGAAGCGGGAATGAAACGTCCACTCTTGCCATGGTTTTGGCGGCGGGAAGATCCAGCTCCAGACGGGTATGCTCGAAATCCAGAGGAAGCACGCGGCAGGAGAGCTTTCCGTTCAGCTTATAGAGCTTGCCCTCACCGGCGCGGAAGGTCTCGGTGATGACTCCGTCGCGGATCTGGACAGGATATACGCTGCCGTTGAAGGGACTGACATACTCCATGGACTCAATACCGCTGAACGCCGAAATACGGAAGGAGGCGGTTACAGGCTTTTCCCAACTATTGTTGAAGAGCATGACGTAGGTCTCGTCGCCCTTGGGGGTGACCATGTGGCTGATGACGAAGTTTTCGTCTCCTGCGGGGGTGATCATCCAGTCGGCAGGGAGCATCTCCACGCCTGCGACACCTTCTTTGGTATGGTATGCGTGAACGGTATCCAGCTTCATGAGGGTATCGCCCAGGGTATGTACCTCCCGGTTGAGCTTTCCGAAATCTTTGAGCAGTTTCTTGTCGCGAATGGTACCGTCGCGGTAGATGACCGACTCGCGGAAGCATTCTCCCTCGGTGTCGGACTTGCCGGGGCAGACCAGGTTGAACCAAGACAGCGCCTTGAAGCCGTAAGCCAGGTAGCCGTAAACGTTCCAGCGCATCTCGTCGATGTTGGGCATACGGGTGCCCATCCAGGCGGTGGACTGGGGGAATGCGTGGGTGCGGAGCCGTTGGTTCTCAAAAGCAACGCGGCGCATGACCTCCATGTCCCCGAAAATGGACAGTGCCGTACCGGCCAGATGGAAGGGATAGTAGTCGTGGGACAGGTACTCGATGTTGTCCACCCCCGCCTCATGGACGAAACGGGAGCAATACTGATAGTAGTCCCCCTCCATGACGGCGTTGCCCACATAGCTGGGGAAGAGGTTGACGAAGGGATACCGCTTACCGTCTGCCTCTCGGTAGGCACGGACGTAACGGCCAACGTTGGGCAGAGCGCCGCCGCCGGGCTCGTCAATGAGATGATAGCCAATGCAACGATCCTTGCCCTTGGCGTATTCCACACCCTCCTTGAGCATATCGTCGTTAAGACCACCGTTCATGCAGTAGTACATATCACGGGCTTCGTACTGCTTTTCCACGTTGCTCCAGGTCTCGGCGTCCAGCATACCACCGCCGAAAACGGCAGGGAAGATGTTGAAATTCAATCCGGCCTCGGCCATCTGGTCGAGCTGATATTCGTAGCTATCAATATCGAAGGGGTAGAAGGATACCCAGGAACCGATAAGGAACTTATTTGTGGTGTTCTTTTTCATGGTCGTACCTCCGTATGTCCCGATTTAAGGGGAATTCTTTGATTCATTATACCATTTTCGCTGTATCTTGTCAATAGAAATTAGAAAAAGGACTGCGAAAACAGTCCTTTGGGGTTTATACGGTTACCGCCGCGGGGGCGCCTTTGACCGCCTGCTTTCGTCCGTCCGCCGCGGCGGTGGTCACAGTGTACTCGCTGACTCCCGAGAACACCTCACCGTCGATCTGAAGGGCGGTGGGACGGTCGAACTTGACGTGTATCACATGACCCTTAAACACGCTGACGATCCGGGTGGCCTTGATGTGGTTACCCTTGAAGATCGTGGGGAAAAGCAACAGGGTACGGAGCTTGGACGCACAGCGCATGACCATCAGCGACACGGTGCCGTCGGGATTCAGGCGATCCTGCCCCGGGGCGCACATCATGCCGCCGCCGAAAAAGCGGCCGTTCATGGTGGGGGTCATCCAGACGTTCTCATACTCATGGGTCTCGCCGTCCACGGTTACCGTGGCATGGGTTCTTTTATATGCGTAGAGCAACCCCTTGACAGCCGTTCCGGTGTAATTGATGGGCTTGCCCGTCTTCTTGCGGATTCGATCGCCCTCCTCGCAGACGTAACCGTCAATGCCGTAGCCAACGCCGTTGATGAAGGTATGTGTCTCGCCGTTAAAATGGATCATGGGGAGATCGGTGATGTAGGGATTGAGCAGGAAGGGCTCGGTATCTCCCGTTTTGTTCAGATCGTTGAGAAAATCGTTGCCGGTACCTGCGGGGTAGTAGTAGATATCCCGCGTGGGATTCTCTCCGCCAAGCTCGTTAACGAAGAAGCTGAGAGTACCGTCACCGCCCGTGATGATGGGGATGATATCGGGGTCAAGCTCTCGGAGAAATGCTTTCTTATCGGGAATGTCCAGAAGACTGCGGTATTCCACCCTACAGTCCTTGAGAATACTGTCCAGCTTGTGGGCTTTGCTCTCGCCCGTACCCGTAGAGGAAAGGGGATTATACAGAACGCAAAAGGCTTTCATGGCTGGTCTCCTTTCAAAGAACAAAAACAGTTTGTTCACATTATGAACATGATACCATATTATTCGACAATTGTCAAGAGACAAACGGTGTTTATCGTGGATTTCACAAATAACCATGTGAAATATAAAAAAATTATCGTCCCGTTCGTCAATTGACACATTTTTGACAATATGTTATAATAAATATGAAATAAAAGCAAGGAGGATAGGATGACCGTACTTCTCAAAAAACTCAAAGAAGCACTGGTGTCGGTGCTGCCCGTGGCCGTTATCGTGTGTATTCTGAATCTAACCCCGCTTGTCCATTTTACGGGGCTGGAGATCGGGGTATTCCTCGCATCTGCCGTTTTCCTCATCATTGGTATCGGACTTTTCAGCATGGGTGCTGACATGGCCATGACCCCCATGGGTGAGCATATGGGTGCCGGTTTGACGAAATCCAAGAAAATATTCCTGCTTATTGGGGTGTGCTTCCTGATGGGACTGCTCATCACCGTTGCCGAGCCCGATCTGACGGTTTTGGCGAATCAGGTCAAGGACGTGATCAACGGCACGCTTCTTATCGTAGCCGTGGGGATCGGTGTGGGTATTTTCCTGGTTCTGTCTGTCATGAAAATGGTCTTCCACAAGCCACTTTCCTCCATGCTCCTGTATTTTTACATGATCCTCTTTGCCTTGGCCGCCTTCGTCGTGGCGGCCGGGAACGGAAACTTCCTCCCCCTGGCCTTTGACTCGGGCGGTGTGACCACAGGCCCCATTACGGTGCCCTTCATCATGGCTCTCGGCGTGGGTATTGCCGCCACCCTAGGCGGTAAGGACGTCAGTGAAAACTCCTTCGGTCTGATCGCCATGTGCTCGGTTGGCCCCATTCTGGCCGTCGTGCTTCTGGGCGCCACGGTCCGGGGTGAGATCGACTATCAGGTGCCCGATTACGCCATTGAAAACGGTCTTGGCATGGCTCTGTTTGAAAAGATCCTTCACACCCTCAAGGAAGTGGGGATCGCTCTTGGTCTGATCGTGGTGTTTTTCGTCATCCTGCAGATCTTCGTCCTGAAGCTCCCCAAGAAAAAGCTGGGGCAGATTGCCGTAGGTATCGCCTATACCTTCCTGGGTCTTGTCACCTTCCTCACCGCCGTTTCAGTCGGATTCATGCCCATCGGTTACAAGCTGGGTTCCGAACTGGCCAAGCTCCCCTCGCCCGTGCTGGTCGGTGCAGGATTCATTCTGGGCATGGTGGTGGTACTGGCCGAGCCCGCCGTCCACGTGCTCAATAAGCAGGTGGAGGACATTACCGACGGCAGCGTGAGCAAAAAATCCATGATGATCGCTTTGTCTGCAGGTGTAGGAATCTCCATCGCCCTGTCCCTGCTCCGCATCGTCCTTGATTTCTCCATTCTGTACTATGTGATTCCCGGTTATCTTATCTCCCTGGGGCTCTCCTTCTTTGTCCCCGGCATTTACACCGCCATCGCCTTTGACTCGGGCGGTGTTGCCAGCGGTCCTCTGACCTCGGGCTTTATCCTGCCCCTGGCCGTGGGTGCCTGCTGCGTTCTGCAGGGGGAGGCTAAGGTCATGGCAGACGGCTTTGGCATCGTGGCCATGGTCGCCATGACACCTCTGATCACCATTCAGCTTCTGGGCTTCCGTGCCGTCGTGCATAAGAAGGTGCGTGACCGCATTGCCATGAAGCGCATCCTGACTGCGGATGACGAGCAGATCATCCGATTCATGTAAAGGAGAGCGGCATTATGAAAGCACAACCTACATCCTACGATACCCCCATTGCCCCCCGCAAGCTCAAGCTTCTCGTGACGGTGGTCAACCGTGAGAAAGCCGAGTTCTACATGGACTTTATCCAATCCTTCGAGGTCAACTTCCAGACCGCCATGGCCGCGCGCGGTACGGCCAGTCAGGAGACACTCCGACTGCTCGGTCTCGGTGAATCCGACAAGACCGTGATCTTCAGCGTCGTTCGCGAGGATATGTGCGATAAGACCCTCTCGGCGCTGGAGCAAAAGTTCAAGACCATTAAGAACGGAAAAGGCATTGCCTACACCATCCCCATGACGGGGACCATTGGCGTGGCCATTTACCGATTCCTGTCCAATACCCCGGCATAAAAGGAGGCATATCATGAATTTTGAACACGAAGTCATTTTCTGTATCGTCAACGCAGGCTTTGCGGATGCCGTGATGGATGCGGCTAAGGAATTCGGCGCCCGCGGCGGCACTGTCATTCATGCCCGCGGTACGGCCAACAGCCTGGCAGAAAAGAAATTTGAGATCCCCGTATCGCCCGAAAAAGAAATGGTCATGATCCTTGTCCCCACCGAGATCAAGGATGACGTCCTGCACGGTCTCTACCGTGCCGTGGGACTGAAGACCCCGGGACAGGGTATCGCCTTTTCTCTCCCCGTGGATGCGGCGGTCGGACTCATGAGTGATCCCGACGGTAAATCCAATCCATAAAATCCCCAAGGGTGCTGTTTTCCCGTAACGGCACCCTTTTTGCCTGCAATGTGTATTCCACGAACTTGACAAATTCTGCATACCGTGCTATAATATCAAATATCATATAAACCGTTAAACCGAGAAAGGAGACCTCCATGCTCGCATCTTCCACCCCCAACGGCGTCCAATACAGACAAACCCTCAACCGCATGGGCTGGTCTATGCTGCTCTTCATCGGGCTGATTTACACCACCACGCTGGCATCGGAATACTTTGCGTATTACGTAAATACCATATCCGATCCTCTCCTTCGCGACGTGCTGACCGTCGTCAGCGGTGTCGTTTCTTCGATTGCCTATATGGCCCCGTTCTTTCTGACGGGGATATTCTACTATTTTATTTCACGCCATTCCCGTACCGAGCGGATGAATTCCGAGGTTAAACTCCCCCGCGAATTTCCCCTGTTGATCCTGGCAGGACTGGCGATCCTTTCTGCCGGTGCGTACGTCAACTCCTGGTTCTGCGAGCTGATCGGATATGTCGGCCCCGAAATCCAGATACCGGTTGGTAGCTATGATAACCCGGCCGTTGTGATCAGTTACATGACCACAGCCCTCGCACCGGCCTTTGCCGAGGAATTCCTGTTCCGCGGAGTGTTCTATTCCAATCTGCGACCCTATGGCCGTACCCAAGCGATCCTGATCAGCTCGCTCCTGTTTGCCCTCATGCACGAGAATATCCAGCAAATGTTCTATACCTTTGTCGCGGGCATTGCCATGGCACTCATGTACGAGCTGACAGGCTCCATCTGGTGCAGTGTTATATACCATATGATCAACAACGAGCTGGCAACGATCACAGAGGTGCTGTATTACGGGCGTTACGGTGAGTCGATCTCTCCGTATCTGTCCATATTCGACGCTATCCAATTTGTTTTGGGAGTTGTCAGCTTGGTCCTGTTGATCTTCTACTATAAGCGCAAGGCCGCCAACAGGGAAGCGTCGCGTCCGTGCGGCGTATTCAACGTACGGACGGATTCTGCAGACAGATATGACCGTCCGCTCCCTATCAGTGCCGTGGTCAAAGGAGCGCTCGCACCCGGTATGATCGTCTTTACCGTGGTGACGGCCGCACTCATGGGATTATCGTGGCTGCTGGTCGTGATCGGCAACGCCGCCGGGGGGGTTTGAATTGGAAACAACCGTATTTACCGAACGAGACGAAGCCTATATGCGTATGGCCCTTGAAGAAGCCCGCTATGCGGCGAAAGACGGTGATGTGCCCGTGGGTGCCGTGCTGGTGGAAAGCGCCACAGGAGCCATTCTCGCGAAAGGACGCAACACACGTGAGGTCGCACGCACTGCGTTGGGGCACGCCGAGATCAACGCCATCTCCGACGGTTGCACCGTCCTGGGAGGGTGGCGGCTGTCGGACTGCACGCTCTACGTGACTCTGGAGCCTTGCCCCATGTGTGCAGGGGCCATTCTCCACGCCCGCATCCCGCGTATTGTCTTTGGTGCTCTTGATCCCGTGGCAGGAGCCATGGGGAGCGTGTGGGCACTGCACAGGCATCCTATTGAGAACAAACACACCAAGGTGGAGTTCGGCTGTCTGGAGGAGGAATGCAGGGAAGTGTTGCAGGAATTTTTCCGGGAGCGGCGGGAAGGTAATGAATCATGAAGCGAACGTATGATTACTATTTGAGCCGCTGGCTGGAAGGCGTCAATATGCGGGTGGAAGTGGATTATGCCGATCCGAAATCTGTAAGAAGGTATAACAAAGGTTCGGACGTATTCCGAAAAGCCGCTGCCGATATTGGAGAGCATTATCCCGAAAAAGTCACTGAATTTGCCAAGTGGATGGAACACGAGGAAGAACATATCCGACTTTGCGCCGCGATTTCGATTGCACAGTACATGCCGCACACAAGGGAACAACTGGCTATGATCATTCAAATCGTAAATCATCGAATGAATAATCCAGATAGTTTGGATCCTCGCATGGGCTGGGAATGGTGGTTGAAGCAACCCTGGGCGCAGGAAGAGAATTGCATAGATTTCTCCGTATAGAGGCCGAGGGAAGCTATATAGAACTTTTGAGTTTATATAAGTAAAATTATACTAAATCAAAATTTAGTATAATAGAGGGAATAAAAAAACGTAATGTAGCGTCAATAAGGCCCCCATCTCGGATTTGAGGTGGGGGCTATCCAAAACCCTGTCAAGAACAATTTCATAGTCATATTGTCCTTATTTTGCAATGCGGATTTGGCATTTCCTACAAATATGCATTTCTTTGAAAAAACTCTTTCTTTTTTTTGCATTTTATGGTATAATATAAAAAAATAACGGATATTTCCCGCGTTGCGGGCTATATACCGATTCCAGGAGGAAATTTTTATGGCAATCAAAATGCGTGTTCTGTACGACTCCAAGAAGAAAGGTATGGGTCAGTTCGCCAAGGTGATCGCTGGCAAGTACGAGCTGCCCGTTAATGCTACCAGCAGTAAATTCCCCCCCGAGTATCCTTGCGACAAAGAGCGCATCGTGGTTCTGGGTCTGTCCGCCAAGGGCGATCTGTCCGATGACGTGCGCCGTTTCTGCGCCGAGCTCAACAAGACCCGCGCTTACAACGTGGCTCTTCTGGTGGATGGCGATCAGGCTACTGCTGACAAGATCGCAGATATTATCAAGAACGCCGGTACCAACCTGGTTGGCGTCAAGGTCATCTCCTTCGGTGGCTTCCTGATGTTCGGCGGCGCTCTGACTCCCGAGCTGGAGACCGAGCTTGTCAAGTGGGTCGAGGATATGGTCGCAGGCTGCGTCTGATCCGATACCGAATAACGGTAACTACATAACCGAAAAATCACCGCAAGGCTTTGTCTGCGGTGATTTTCTCTTATCAGCTATCTTATATTATCTTCTATCTTCTATCTTCCTTCATTCGCATTGCGCCATCAAGTACTCGATCTTATCGGCCATATACTTAGCCGTATCCGCCATGAATCTGGTAGCGACGGGCAGATGCTCGGTATCGAATCTATGCAGAAAGCTGTCGGATTCCAGGGTAAATTCGCCCATATAACGGATATCTGCCAAGGCCTGCAATACGTTGTTCCAGTTGATCTTGCTCATACCGGGCAGTTGGTGCAGGTCGGATACGTAGTCCACGTCGTGTACGTGGAGCGCGCCCAGGCGATCGTGTCCCAGGATCCGGATGGCGTCCTCGGGCTCCCGACCGCAGAGGGCTACGTGGCCGATGTCCAAGCAGACCGTAAAGTGCTCGGGGTCGTTCAGGGTATCGTAGTAAGCCGCCAGTTCGTGGGGATCGGCACAGACGTCGTCACAGATATGGCGGTTCACGGGATGATTCTGCCACATATTCTCGATGCAGATCCGGATACTGTGCTTGTCGGACAGCGGGATCAGCGAGCGGTAAAATTCCATATTCAGGTCAAAAAGCTCTTTTTCATGGCCGTAATACCGTCCTCTTTGGAGCGGATGTACCACGATCTGACGGACACCCAGGATCTCGCAAAAGGCGAATACACGGGGAAACTGCGGAACCAGAACCGTAGTGTAGTGATCGTAACCGCCGCCAAAAGGGGCGTGGGCTTGGTTGAAGAACACCCCGCGGGCATCCACCTTTTCACGGATGCGGCTGGCGGTATCCTGCCAATCATCGGCAAAAAGATAGTCGTTGTGACCGAATAACGAAATGTCAATACAGGGATATCCTGCGTCCATCATCATATCGATAGCTTTATCAAGCCCAAGACGACGGTTCAAGGTACTGGATTGGGAGGAAAACAGCATGGCGGTACTTCCTTTCTTGTTTTTTGGAATATTTCCAAAATAATTATACTAAATCATTGTACCATTGTCAAGACTTACGGAATAATTTATACAACTTTTTCCAAAATGATTGACAAATCACTGTAAAACAGGTATAATATTCTGTGACAATTTCACCAAATTACCGACAGGAACCTGTCAGAAAGGATTTACACATGAGTCTTTGGATTCGCGCCGACGATCGCCCGTTGGCATCCAAATTTTACTATTTTACCAAGGAGTTCGACGCCCCCGCGGGTGCGACCCTGAAAGCCTCCTCCTGCGGAGATACCCGCTATCACCTCTATCTGAACGGTCATCTGGTGGCCGAGGGTCCCTGTCAGGGCTCTTCCTACGTCACCTACTACGAGACCGAGGATCTGACCCCCTACCTCAAGGAAGGCAAAAACACCTTGGTGGCCAAGGTTCTCTACGTGACCGAGGGCTATTTCATCTCGGTGTTCCGTCGGTCACAGCCCGCCTTTTGGTTTGACGGCAAAATGACCGTAAACGGCGAGATCACGGCTATTCAGACCGATGAGAGCTGGACTTGTGTTCGTGAGGATGCCTGTGATTTCATGGGTGGTGCCGGGTGCCACACCTCCATCCCGCCCTTTGAGCAGTGGACAGGAGCCTCTACCCCTACGCCGATTGCCGTCAAGAATTTCTACGAGCCTTTGCTGGACAAGAAATGCTTCAATATATTCGGCCTCAGCGACACCTACGTCATGTCCCCCCGTCCCATTCCCCAGATGGAGACCGAGGCCTATAAGCCCATGAAGGCTGTCCGCCGGGGAGAGGGCTTTGTGGAGTACGATTCGGTCAAGTACACCACCGCCAAGATCCATTTCACCTTCAAGGCCAAGGCAGGCACCAAGGTGCGCCTGATCTACGCCGAATGTTACTCGGTAGCCGACAAAAACGGCAACCGCTACAAGGGCAAGCGAGACGATTACAACAACCCCACGGCCGAGATGGGAGGCGTGTTCGATACGCTGATAGCTACGGGCGAGGAGCAGACTTTTGTTCCCTTCTGGTATCGCTCCTTCCGTTTTGTCCGGGTTGAATTTGAAGATCCCGATTTTGCCCTGCTGGACTTCTCCTACGGCAATTACCACTATCCGCTGGACAAGGCGGGCAGCTTCGAGTGCTCCAATCCCCGCTACAACGAGATGTGGGAGATCAGCCGCAATACCGTGCTTTGCTGTATGCACGAAATGTACGTGGACTGTCCCTACTACGAGCAACAGCAATACGATATGGACAGTGCTCTGGAGATGCTCTTTACCATGCGCATGAGCGCCGATTATCGCATGCCCTTCAAGTCCATCACCGATTTTGCCCATTCCCAGATGGCCGACGGTATGCTACAGGCGAACTATCCTTCGGTCATGGTGCAGATCATTCCCGACTTCACCCTGTTCTGGGTGCTCATGCTCCGCGACTATCTGCGTTATGCAGGCTCCGGGGCTGATGAGATCGCCCGCGTGCGCTCCATGACGGGTACGGTAGACCGTGCTCTGGAGGGCTTCGTGCCCTACCTGACCGAGGATGGTCTTGTCGGCGTGACCCCCTACTGGCACTTTGTGGATTGGGTCCCCGGCTGGCACGTGGGTGTGCCCAACGGCGGTTTCTCCGAGCCCATCACCGTGACCTCCTTCATGTACGCCGCCGCCCTCAAGGCCGCCGCCGAGATATGCGACACCGTAGGACGTGGGGGCGTGGCCGCTGACTACCGTTCCCGCGCCGCGGTCATGCTGGAGAATATTAAGAAGCATTGCTACGACGAGGCGGTCGGACTCTACCGCAACACCCCGAACACCCTGGAGTACAGCCAGCACACCACCCTGTGGGCCATCCTGTCGGGGGCTGTAACGGGCGAGGAGGCAGGTGCGCTGATGGATCGCACCTTTGACGGGCACGTACCCGTGGCGGTCTGCTCCTTCTCCATGAACTACTACATGTTCCGCGCCCTTGAGCTGGCGAACCGCTACAATGAGTACGCGCCCAAGCAGCTCGCGGGCTGGGAGACCATGCTGGACTGGCATTGCACCACCTGGTGCGAGAATCCCGACTCCCCCAGAAGCGAGTGTCACGGCTGGAGCTCAGCGCCTACCTATGAGTTCTCGGCTATGGTACTGGGCGTATATCCCACCGCCGACGGCTACAAGTCGGTGCGTATCAAGCCCAACGTGGACTGCTACGGTCTTGACTGGGCCAAGGGTACCGTACCCACACCCAACGGTGTCATTTCGGTTGCCTGGAAGAAACAGGACGGCACGCTGACTCTGGACGTGGCTCTGCCCGAGGGGGTCAATATGCCGGCCGAGGTAGTCCTCCCCGACGGTTCGGTTCACACTCTGGATCAGGGTGGAACGCAGTATACCTGTCAGCTCTGATATAGAACCCGAACAGCCCCGCTATGCGCTATACGCTATACGGTCATAGCGGGGCTGTTTCATGATGTGGGATATGATGAACGGAGGGGTGATCGTGGACAGCGTAGGACATCTTTTGTACGAGAAACGGTGTGAGGAGGTGCGCGCGATGGATCTGGTTCAGGATCTGTTGGCGTGGGGCTGTCCCTTTGCCCATGTGAACATCGAAAGAAACGAGGGGGCTCTGAACCCAGCCGAGCAAGCTCGGCCTTGCAAGTTGCACTCCGCTCCCTACGGTCGCTGCAGATTAGTATTTTTTGGGTTGCCGGCAACTTGAACATGTGCCTTACACCCCTCGTTTCCACCACGAAAAAACTCCATGTGCTTTGCACATAGAGTCGTTCAGAAATCAAATGCGAGGGGGCTCTGAACCCAGCCGAGCAAGCTCGGCCTTGCAAGTTGCATTCCGCTCCCTACGGTCGCTGCAGATTAGAAATTTTTTGGTTGCCGGCAACTTGAACATGTGCCTTACACCCCTCGTTTCCACCACGAAAAAACTCCATGTGCTTTGCACATAGAGTCGTTCAGAAATCAAATGCGAGGGGGCTCTGAACCCAGCCG
>JAZSBH010000142.1:0-3833 GCA_045602325.1 Eubacteriales bacterium
CAGCTCCCTCCCGGAGGGAGCCTCAAGGCTGCGCCAATCCACCGACAAACCCAAATTTGAAGCATTTTGCAATCGCCCAATTTGTATGTATATTGGTTATGGGCTCAGGATGCTTCCAGAATCAGAAAGATCACACCGAGAATACTCGTAAGGGCGGCCATCAGGAGAGCCGTTTTCAGCTTGGAATCCGAGACGACAAAGCTCTCTTCGGGATTGGCCGGATTGTAGCGGATCCATTCCTCGTTACCCTTGGTAGAGGGGTGGGCGGGCTTGACGCTATGGGCTTGGTAGACCACTCCGTCGACTTCAAAGCAAACGATGGGATAGCGCGTGTTCTTACGAAAATGGCGACGGCGGGTAAAGCCATCCACCGTACCGAGAAGCGAATTTTTGCACCGCCTTCTGCGTCTGAACTCATACAGGAAGGAGCGCAAAAACAGCGCCGCTCCGCCCAGCAGGAAAAAGCCGGTGGCACCAACCTTGTTCGCCAGCAGGGCATACAGAGCCGATACCCACAGGATTCCCGCTGCCACGTACAGAAAGATCTCCCAGTGCATGAGTTTCCGCGATTTTCCTCGGATGGGGGCATCGTCGATCGGACGGCCGTCCAGCTCGTCCAGATAGGCCCAGCGGGCGGGCTTATTCTTTTTCGGGGATCGGGGCATAAATGTTTCCTCCTGACATCGTGTTATCCGACCCGCACGGATTCGGGATCCAGCGGATCGTAGTAAATGGGATACAGCTCGCCTACGGAATCACGGGTGCAGGAAATGGACAGCTCGGCGGTATAGGACACGCCGTTTACCTCGAACCCTACGATGGGGTGGATACGGGAGTGCTTGCCGGATTTGCGGCGCACGGTGTCGATACAGCGGGCGGTGGTGCGGCGGGTACAGCGGAGCCTGCGATCCTGCTTTTTGAAATAATCCCCCAAAAGAAAGCCTACAAAAATGAACAGGATAGCGGGAAACACGAGAATTGCACCGGGGCTATCCTCCAGAAGAATCCCACCGACAAACGTGAGTCCAAAACCCACATAGGCCAATGCCTTGCAGACTTTGCTTGCCAAGGCGAACTTGGCCGCCTTCTGCCGCGCAGGGGAGTTGGGGTCAAGCTCCTCGGGGGTGGGGTTGGCGGCGCTGTATGTAGGCTCGGCTGATTCATCCTCTGTGTAGGGAGGCTTGTCGGCGTAGGTGTCTTCGGTGTAGGCGGGCTTTTCCTCGGTGTCATCCTGCTTAATAGGATTGCCGAAGGGGTCAAATTCCACGTCGTCGGCAATGACCTCGCCCGCGGCCAGACCCGAATGGGGCAGATACAGCACACGGTAGCGGTGGGCGGGATCCATGCTGCCCATGAGAAGCAGATGCACCTCGCCTGTCAGCTCGTCCTCAAAGAGGAGGTAAGATTCCTTGCCCACGTTGGCGGTTCTGCGGGTGGTGCCCGATTTCATGCGTCCCACACTCTCGCTGGGGTTGCCGTCATTCAGACGCCGGTAGTCTCGGAGCAGACCGATGGCGGGGATGAGGGGACGGTTGAACAGAAAGCCCAGAATGACGGGATAGAACAGGTATGTATACACGCCGAGCGCGCCGGTTTCGGCCAGGATGACGCACGCAATCAGCACGGCCAGGAAGAAGCCGATCAGCAGAAGATCCGCTTTCTTTCCCTTTTTGTATAAGGCTCGCTCTGTGGCGTACTCCACGGCGGACAGAGTGAGTCCTACCCCCGCGGCGATGAGCCAGGGAAGCAGGGAATCATCGGCGGTCATCTGGTTGTATACCAGAAAGAACGCCGCCGCTATGGACAGGGCGGATACGCCGATATAGGTCCAGAGGGTCTTGTTGTAGAGCTTGCGAAGAGCATGCAGTTGTTTATCGTTATCGTACATTTTATACCATCCTTTCGAAATCGAATACCCGGTCAAACTCCTCCGCCGTCAGATACCCCAGCCGCACACAGGCCTCCTTGAGGGTGATGTTCTCCCCATGAGCCAGCTTGGCCACCCGTGCGGCGTTCTCGTAGCCGATGTGGGGATTGAGGGCCGTCACCGTCATGAGGGAGCGGTGGAGATTTTCGGCCATCTTCTCGCGGTTGGCGCGCAGACCCGACAGGCAACGGGTGTTGAAGGAATCCATGGCGTCGGTGAGCAGACGCACCGACTGCAGGAAATTGTGAATGAGGACGGGCATGAAGACGTTGAGCTGGAAGTTGCCCTGGGAGGCGGCCATGCCCACAGCTACGTCATTCGCCATGACCTGCACCGCCACCATGGTCAGCGCCTCGCATTGGGTGGGGTTGACCTTGCCGGGCATGATGGAGGAGCCGGGCTCGTTTTCGGGGATGCAGATCTCCCCCAGGCCGCACCGGGGGCCCGATGCCAGCCAGCGGATGTCGTTAGAAATCTTCATAAGATCAGCCGCCAGAGCTTTCAGCGCGCCGTGAGCGAATACCAGCTCGTCCTTGGCGGTCAGGGCGTGGAACTTGTTGGGATTAGTGTGGAATTCCTCCCCCGTCAGCTCCGACAGGATGGCGGCCACGGTCGTATCAAAGCCTGCGGGGGCATTGATGCCCGTGCCCACGGCGGTACCGCCTAAAGCCAAAAAGCGGAGGCCGTCGGTAGTGGTCTCGATCTGACGGCGGGACACCGTGAGCATTCCCCTCCAGCCCGCAATCTCCTGGGAGAAACGGATAGGGGTGGCGTCCTGCAGGTGGGTGCGTCCACTCTTGATGATATCGGTGTTCTCCAACTCCAACCGCCCCAGCGTCTCAATGAGCCTGTCCAGGGTGGGGAGGAGATCCCGCCGGATGCCCAAGAGAGCCGCCACGTGCATGGCGGTGGGGAAGGTGTCGTTGGAGGACTGGGACATATTCACGTCGTCATTGGGGTGGCAGAGCCTCTCCGCCGCAGGAATCTCCTCGGCGAAACTGAGCCCCGCCGCAAGAATATTAGCACGGTTGGCAATGACCTCGTTGGCATTCATATTGCTCTGGGTGCCGCTCCCCGTCTGCCAAACGGCGAGAGGGAAGTGCCCATCCAGCTTGCCCGCGATTACTTCGTCGCAGGCTCTACGGATGGCGGTGCATTTTTCCTCGGTCATCTTCTCGGGACGAAGCTCCCGATTGGCCAAAGCGGCGGCTTTCTTCAGCAGTCCAAAGGCGCGGATGACCGCCACGGGCATCTTCTCGGTGCCGATGGGGAAATTCTCAAGGCTCCGCTGGGTCTGGGCGCCCCAGTAGCGGTCGGCGGGAACGAGGATATCCCCCATGGAGTCGTGTTCTTGGCGATATTTCATATGTTCCATATGTTGCCTCGTTTATATACGTTTTTTTTTGAAAGTTCTTTGAGGGTTTGGGAACTTTCTTTCAAGAAAGTTCCCAAGGCGTACTTCTTACCTTACCTGCCCGTCGCCATCCACCAAATACTTGTCGGTGGTCAGCGCATACAGCCCCATGGGCCCCCTCGCGTGGAGCTTTTGGGTGGAGATGCCGATCTCGGCACCGAAGCCGAACTCCCCGCCGTCGGTGAAGCGGGTGGACGCGTTGACGTATATGGCGGCGGCGTCGATCTCGTTGCGGAAGCGGCCCGCAGCGGTCATGCTCTCGGTGATGATGGCCTCGCTGTGGCCCGTGGTGTAGCGGGTGATGTGGGTAATGGCCTCGTCGATGGAATCCACCACGCGGACAGACAGGATGAAGTCGTTGTACTCGGTGTCCCAGTCCTCCTCGGTGGCGGGGATTGCGGCGGGCAGAATGGCGCGGGCGGCCTCGTCACCGCGGAATTCCACATGATAGGAGGCCATGGCCTCGGCCATCATGGGCAGGAACTTGTCGGC
>JAZSBH010000143.1:0-9299 GCA_045602325.1 Eubacteriales bacterium
ACCCAGTTACATTATACTCGGAGGTTTAACTCTTTTCAATACTTTTTGCTTCGGGCTTGCTTGTAGCTCGCCCTTTTTATTGTCGCTTCGCTCGCTTTCGGCTCCCCCAGTAGAACTGGGGGTTTATTTGGATGCCAAAAAATGGCGCGCAACTCGATTTTCGAGCTGCGCGCCTGCTTATTTTTTTGCAAAGAAAAACCAACCTAAATGGAAGGGTTCTTAAGTTGGTAACCTGTTCTTTTCCTCCATTCTCTCTTTACACCTTCCCACCATCAGAAAAAACGAATCCGTCAAGGGAAAAAGGAGAAAGTATTGCAGGCTTATAACGAAAAAGAGCCGACCTGTCGGGCAGATTTCTCTGCGTGACAAATCGGCTCTCTGAATTTTCAGCAATACTTTTTCCCCCTGTAACGCTTGACGGGGGCGGGTTTTTCCGATAGCATCCATTACACCAAGGGAGGCTATACGACTTCCGTGGGCCGCGTACTTTTGGAACATGAGCCCATCGAGATCACGCCCATCATGGATATTCCTATGCGCGATACCTTTATATGCACAGACCCCGACGGGTACTACTATATGACGGGCACTTCGGGCCCCGATCCCGATTGGTGGGACAATAACTACGTGATCCATGTCTACCGCTCTCCTGATTTGGAGAACTGGGAGGATCTGGGTGTGGTGTGGGATTTCCGTACCGATGCCACTTGGGCGAAGGATGCCACACGGCAGGATCGTGTGCCTGTATGGGCACCCGAGATCGCCTACATCAACGGAAATTGGTATCTGACCTATTC
Source organism: Eubacteriales bacterium (assembly GCA_045602325.1). Taxonomy (GTDB): domain Bacteria; phylum Bacillota; class Clostridia; order Oscillospirales; family CAG-272; genus CAMEON01. Next base: position 798 of record JAZSBH010000143.1, read on the forward strand.
CATGGGCTTCAATGACGGCTACTGCGGCGGTGTCCTGATCAGTATCTCCGGCAAGCCCGAGAGCCCCTATACCGACATCTCCACGAAAAAGCTGGTGGATAACATTGATGGGTTCTATTGCAAGCCCGCCATTGTAAAGCTTAACGAGGACGAACGCGGGATCTTGTATGTGCCTGCGCCCGACGAAGAGAATTGATACCATGAGAAACCAAAGTTTGATTTTGAATGAAATTTCCGAGAACCTCCAGAGAGGTAAGACCAAGATCGTCGCCGAGCTGGTACAGACCGCACTGGACGAGGGCGTGGCCCCCGACGCCATCCTGAACGACGGTCTGCTGGCAGGCATGAACGTCATCGGCGAGAAATAACGAGGTTTACGTTCCTGAGGTGCTGGTGGCCGCCCGCGCTATGAATAAGAGCACCGCCATCCTCAAGCCCCACCTGGCCGCCGCAGGTGTGAAGGCCACGGGCAAGGTCTGTATCGGTACCGTCAAAGGTGACCTCCACGATATCGGCAAGAACCTGGTGAAAATGATGCTGGAGGGCAAGGGCCTGGAGGTCGTTGACCTTGGTACCGACGTCTCTCCCGAAACCTTCGTGCAGGCCGCCATCGACCAGAACTGTCAGGTAATCTGCTGCTCCGCCCTGCTGGCCACCACCATGGGCGTCATGGAGGATGTGGTCAAGAAGGCAGTGGAGCTGGGTGTGCGCGACAAGGTCAAGATCATGATCGGCGGAGCCCCCGTTAACGAGGACTACTGCGCCAAGATCGGCGCGGATATCTATACCCCCGATGCTGCTTCTGCCGCTGACGCTGCCGTGGAGTTCTGCAAGGGTTGACTTAATACGCATATGATCAGAAACATGAAACAATGGCTGTCGGACATGATCGCGGCAGATACGAAGACAGCCCTCCCCATTCTCTCTTTCCCCTCGGTGTCCCTCATGGGCATCACCGTCCGTGAACTGATCTCGGACAGCGACCGTCAGGCGCAGGGGATGAAGGCTGTGGCAGACCGTGTAGGATCTGCCGCCGCCGTCTCCCTTATGGATCTGTCTGTGGAGGCTGAGTGCTTTGGGGCCACCATCCGCGTGTCGGATGAGGAAGTCCCTACGGTTATCGGTCGCTTGATCCACGACGAGGACGAGGCCAACGCGCTGAAAGTCCCCGCCGTGGGAGCAGCCCGCTCGGGTCTGTACGTAGAGTCCATCCGCAAGGCGGTAGACCTAATCACCGATCGCCCCGTGCTGGCGGGCATCATCGGTCCCTTCTCTTTGGCGGCTCGCCTCTTGGACGTGACCGAGATCATGATGGACTGCTACGACGAGCCCGATATGGTGCATCGATGATGATCGATTGAATATGTCATTCCTTTCTAATGGGAGCCGCTCCCCCGCCCGCAAGGGTGGGGGAGTTTGGTATGACGGGCATGGTCAATGCTCTGTGGTGAAAGTCCACCGGGAGGTAGTTACCAACCAACCCGAAAGCGATTCCCAAGGTTTACGCCGTGAGGTGTAGGCTGAAAGAAGGGATAGCGAAATCGTAGCCTGACGGACAGGAACTCGGTACGAAGGCGCAATAGGTGGATAAGTTGGCCAAAGGCAACGAAGTCCAAAAGGTAACCGTAACTCTATTGGGTAGACCGAGCAGGAAGATCCAAGCAAGTTCCTTACTTGCGGAAAGAACATTGGCTTATCCCGCGAGATCTCATAGGTGCGTAGGAGTAGACTTATTCGAAACGAAACATAGTAACAACGAACTATGAGAAGTCAGCAGAGGCCATAGTACCAAGTGCAAATTTGGGAAGGGTCGAACAATTCAAAGTGTCGAATTGAAATGTATGTTTCGAATATTTGCCCGACGGTGTGTGAAACCGAAACAAATTGAAGCTGTAGGGACAGGCCTCCGGACTGTCCGCAAATGACATTGATCCAGCAACAAACTTTAATGGGTAGGTCACGGACGGTCGAGGACGCCAGCCCTACATTGGGTCATTGGAAACCCACCGATAAGGGAGATTCAGCACCGCCCGCCGCACACCCGAGAACCGCTCATCGGTCTCCAAAAGATTCCGCCGCAGTCCCGCCGGGTCGAACAGAGACCACCGCGTGCCGCACCAGAAGATCTTGGCTCCCTCCTTGGCACGGGGCAGAAGGTTGTTGTCCACCTTGCTCCAGGCCGACATGAGGCGATCCTTGTTGAGGGCCTCCTCGATGCCGCCAATGAGGTCGTCGGTGATGAGGAAGCCGTCGCAGTCGCAGGCACCGTTCAGGGTACCGTACAGGGAACGGCAGGTCAGGGTCGGGTATCTCCGTCGGCGGTCAATGTTGATGAACTCCTCGGCGGCGTTGGTCTGTACCACCTTGGCCTCGGGGAAGACATCCCCCCACTTGTAGGTGTAGGGGTCGTTTATGATCTCCAAGACGCCCCCGTAGAAGGCGGATGTGATGGTATCGGAGTAGGCCGAGTAGAGATTGGAACGCTCGCTGTCCCGCCCCATGAGCCAGGTGGAGGCGAACAGGAGCAGGGTGGTCTTGCCCACGCGGGGCGGCATGGACAGAAAGCCCTCGTCCAGCTCGTCGTCGGCCAGCCGCTGGATGATGTCCACCGCCTGATGCAGAATGGGACGGCGGGGCTGGTAGAACCGCTCGGAGGGCTTTCGGTCAATCTCCAGATAGAGCATGTAGGCATCCAGATCGACGGGGGCGTCAAAGAGCAGGGAACGGCGATAGAGGTCGTAGAACCCGCCCAGCGCCGACGCGGGGGTGTCGGGATCCCCCATGGCGCGGGTCACCGCCGCCCGGACCTCCCGCGACAGGGCGTGATCCATGACCTCCCTGGCCACCGAGAACAGATCCTCGCAGGGCTGACGGTCACGGGGAGAGCGGGCAATGGCGGCGCGGATGGGGTTGATGAGATGTTGCATGGTGCCTCACTTTCTGCGGCACCGGGAATCAAAAAAGCCGGGGCCGCTGCGCTGTTTCGCGCGTTGCGACCCCGGTTGGTCTTGGAGCCCCGCCCTGTTGCGGGGGTGGTTATTTATTCAATTGGAATATTGGTAAAAGTAGCGTTATACGTTTTGAACGGACTGCTGCTGTCGGAGTCGTCGATGATGCGAAGCTGACCTCCGATGCTGGTAATGTTGGTGATGTCCACGTCGTTGAAATCCACGTTCATGACCGAGATCTCGACGGTTCCGATGGTTTGCGCCGGTACTGCGTCGCTCACGATCACATGGCTGTACGAGTAGCCATTGATCGCTATGGCGTCAGCCTGGATCAAAATGGTTTTGGCTGATTTGTTTTCCACGTACAGGTACACATCCGCCCGGTCGGATTCGTAAGGATATTTTTTTACGCTCTTAAAAGAAATCCTAACCCTTTGATCTTCGTACAGAAGTATCTCCTTCCGCTCGCCGCAGTAGGTACACACAGCGTTGACCATGTTGTGACCGGTTGGCTCACCTTCGGTGATCCCGCATACCGTGCAGGTCTTGGGATTGTTGCAGGCAGCGTCTTGCCATTTGTGAGTGACGGGAATGGTTCTGGTCGTAAGCACCGCACCGCAGAGATCGCATTGTTTTACTTCCTCTCCATCTCGGGTGCAAGTTGCGGCCCTGGTTGTGTACCAGGTATTGAGAAAGTGACTGCAAACGGTACTTGCCGCATCGGATGTGGAATCATTGGTGGTGATCGATGTCCCGCCCGGCTCGCTGTACGATAAGGAGACGGCAAGGGCGATTGCCATTATGACGAGTGCGACAGCGATGGCTGTAACAATGCCGATGGCAATGGATTTCGATTTTCGGGGATCGGGGAATTGGTCGTTCATGTTTGCTCCTCCGTCAAGATCGGCTCATGCTGCCCCTCGATCCACTCCGCGGCCTTCCCGTAGCGGTAGAAGCCAAGGTACACGTTCTTGTTTTCATATATGGTCTGTACGGTGCTGATGGAAAATTTGGAGCCGCTGTGATTGGTCTTGCCAATAGAATTCAGATATTCACAAATGGCCTTGTAGGTCTGCCCTTCCTCGTCCTTCATGCGGAAAATGGTACGAACCACCTCAGCCTCATCCTCAACGATGACCAGCCTACGGTTGTTTGCGCGGTAGCCGTAAGGGGGACGCCCGCCGCTGTACCCGCCCTTGGCCGCTTTGATGTTCCGACCGCCGCTGGTTCTGCGCCGGATGTTCTCTCGTTCCAAGGTAGCCGCCACGGCAAGGAAGTTTTCCAGAATGAGTGCGGTCAGCTTGTCCTGCGCCGACCAATCCTCCGAGGTGCTGATGACCTCGATCTCGCGCTTATTCAGCTCGGCCTTGTAGTAGTAGTAGATATTCACGTCGCGAGCGATGCGGTCGGTCTTGGCGACAATGACTGCCTCTACGGGTGGATTCGTAATCTCACCGTTCAACAGGCGATCAAAAGCAGGGCGGACAAGACTGGCTCCGCTGATTCCCTCGTCGATAAACCAATCTACGATCTCAATGCCATTTTTTTCGGCGTATTCAATGATTTGGGTGCGCTGGGACTCAATGCCAAACTTATCCTCGCCCACCTGTCCGTCGGTGGATACACGGCAGTAGGCTACAGCTTTGCGGATGCTCATGTCGTTTTCTCCTATGCTTTATGGATTTACGATAACATTTTATCATAATTACGGCAGTTTGTCAAGGGGTTTTCGTAAAAAAGTCTTTTTATTTTGCGCGAGTGGTCGGGGCACTTACCTTGGGGCGGACAAAAACCTATATCCCCCAGGGGGCGGGGCAGACTAAAACAAAAAAATTACGATAAATTATGAAAAACATATTGACAATTACGATAAAATATGTTATAATGTTAGCGTAAGGCAAAGGAGCCCACAAAAGCCCCCGATAAGAAAGGAAGTGAGGAAATGACCGAGGGCATGACCAATCAACAGTTAAACGCCCTGCTTGAAACCTTGGCCAAGCTGATTGAGAGCAAGGCTAAGACACCCGAGGAAGCCGCGGAGATCGTCCGACAGGCCAAGACCAAGACCGAGTAAATAAAAAGTGAGTGACCCAGCCTACCAAGCAAAAATCACTCACAACACCCAAAGGCGGGACGGGAAGCCTTACTCCCCGACCGCCTCCATTATAACACAGCAGGCGGAAAAAGTCAATACTATTTTGGAGGATTTTCTCATGACCGAACTCCCCACCCTCTGCACCCAAATGCTCAAAGAGACCCACATCCTGATTGCCGGCACCACCGGTTCGGGTAAATCCACCCTCATTCATTCCTTCATTTACACCGCCATGCACGAGAGCCCCGCGGATCTTCGCTTCGTTCTCCTGGATCTGAAGAAGGTAGAGCTTTTCAAGTACCGCCGTGCGCCCCATACCCTCGACTACGCCGACAACACCCCCGCCATCATCAATCTGCTAGGGCGGGGCGTCAACCTCATGGAGAACCGATACAAGCGGATGCAGGCGACCGGAAAGACGTTTTCAGACGAGCCCGCCATTTGGTTTATCATCGACGAGCTGGCCGACCTTCTCACCGCCGACAAGGCCACCAAAACCGCCGTAGAGCTACGACTCATCCGCCTGGCCCAGCTGGGACGGGCGGCGAATATTCACCTACTCCTGGCCACACAGGCCCCCCACAGATCGGTGATCACCGCCCAAATTAAGCTGAATATGCCTTGTAAGGTGGCGCTCCGTTGTGCCGATGCCATCGAATCCCGCCTCATCATGGGTTGCAAGGGCGCGGAGGAATTGCCCATGTACGGACGGGGCTACTACAGCTCCCCTTCCTTCCACGAGATCGTGGAGGTGGAGATACCCAGAATCCCCGAGAACGAGATCACCGCTCTGGTGGATTACTGGGCGGGGCTGCTACCCGTCCGAACCACGGCCCCCACACCCGCGCAGAGGTTTATGAACTGGCTGCAGGGACTCAAAAAGAAAGCCCCACGGTGTTGACCGTGGGGTTTCCTTTTGCCCCGCTGCGGGGCTTTTTTTGCCGTTCCGGCGGCCATATTGGCGGCTATTTCGGGCTCATTTCGGCGGCCATTTATGGCGGCCATTCATGGCGGTTTACTCTCCCGCCGGCTCCAGCTCCTCATACCCGCCCGGCGCGGGCAGACCGTTCTCGGCCACCTGCTCCACGTACATCCGCCGCAGCTCCTCGGGGCTTCTTGTCATGTCGCCCTCCAGGGGCTTGTTGGGGGTGACCACCACCTCCTGCTTGTCGGTGTATCCCAGGTTGTTCTTCATGAGGAAGATGCCCGACACGGGGTTGATCTTGCCGTTTTGCATGTAGTCGTTCATCAAAACGTCCAGCATTTGGTAGGCTCTTTTTATCGCGTCACATTTCTCGGGTTTTCCGGTCTCGTGCTTCCACCGCCACAGGGTCTGCCGTTCCACGTGAAGGGCAAGAGCCAGACCCGCCGCGGACGGCTTCATGTCGTCGTCCTGGCAGATGGTGAAGTATTCCAGAATGCGCGCCTGCAAAGCCTGGGGGTCGTCGGTATCGATCTTGGGGAGCTGCATGAGCCTCAGGGAGTGGGCGAGGTACTTGGCGTTATCGCCGGGGTCGGTGTGGGGTGCCATGGCCTCGGACTTTTTGGGACGGGTCTGGACGGGCTTCTTGGTGGTTGGGGCGGTATTTTCGGGCATGTGGGGCTCCTTTCCTGCTGAAACACCCGAAACACCTTTCCGGTGAGAGGTGTTTCGTTTGGTGTTTCGCCTTTTTTCCTTTATTTGATAATGATATTTTATATATTAAATACTACATGAAACACCTGAAACACCATTTTACATACACACTTCATGACGCGAGAAAAAATATTTATAAATTTATTTTTTTAATAATATACAGAGTGTCAAAAACGGGTGTTTCGGGTGTTTCGGTGTTTCGCCCTTGATGTGCAAGGGATTTTTGGGGGTGCGGGGTGTTTCGCTTGGTGTTTCGGATGGGCGTTAGGTGTTACGATTCGATCTCGTAGTCGTCGGTGATGCCTGCTGCGGAGCGTTTGATGCGGACGCAACGACAGACTTGTCCCGCGATACGGCGGGTGGCGGTGCTCTTGCCGTCGGAGGAGGGCTTGATGACGTCTTCCCGCTTTGCCCAAGAAAGAAAGGCGGTGGGGTTGTACCCGGCCTCATTCATTTTTACGGTGAGAACCGAGCTGATGACGCAGATATAGTCCTTATCCAGCACCCCCCAACATTCGCCTTGCCATTCCCCCCAATCGTTGGTACGGAACCGCATGGGATTTGTTGCGATCCAGTCGGTGAGCCAGGTGAGGGCGCGGCGGTTGACGTCGGCCTCCTCCTGCGTGACGAGATAGGGAAGCACGTCGGAGATCTCCAGGGCGCGGCTATCCTTGAAGATACAGGCCTCGGCGATGCGGTCGGCGGTGAGCAGGACGGCGGCGGCCATGATCTGCTTGCCCGTGGCACCCGTGCGGCCCAGCTCCTTGATGTAGCCGTTATAGAGGGCGGCGACGGTCTCCTCCCCCATGTCCCGTACCGCGTCGATAAAGAGCCGCCCCCCGTGGCCATAGGTCTGCTTGACGGTATTGGACACGGCGGGAGCCGAGCGGAACAGGGGGGCGTCCTTGCAGTCGATCTCAATACAGCGGTTGAGCACGCCACCCCGGGAGGCGGAGGAGGTCATGGGCATCTCGCCGGTGGAGAGGATGCAGAGATTCCACGTGGCGGTGCGCTGGATGCCCCCCGACTTGGAGCCTCGTCCCTTGCCCACGCCCTCGGCCAGCTGGTAGACCGTCTCGTCGGGGTCGCGGCGGGCATCGATCTGCAGCTCATCAATGCAGAGGGGCAGGGAATGCAGGAATCCGGCGGTCAGCTCCAGACTGGTAGCGGTGGCCTGGTAGGTGGTGATATAGCCCCCCTTGTGCCCGGGATCGCCCCAGACCGAGGCGGCCAGCTGGAGGGCTACCGTTTTGCCCGCACCCGACCCGCCCCAGAGGTGGACGAAGAAGGGCAGGGCGCGGCAGGGCTCCACCAAGGCCGAGGCAGGCGAAGATGAACTTGCAGTCCAGCCCCGTCTCTCGGCGCACGCCCTCCCGGCACATGGCGGTCTGGGGGGGTAGCCGTAGGCGATGGCGTCCTTCCGGAAGGGCGATGGATTGGCGTGGAGGCAGGATTTGAGGTCGATGATGTAGGCCGTACTCCCCACCACGTTGATGGCGTCGGGACGGTACTTGCAGCGCGTGCCGGTGATCTCGTCTGTCCAGAAGAAGGAGCGCTCCACCTGCGCCCCGTCCAGAAGGAGTCGGGCGTAGCGGTTCTGCCGAAGGCTTTGCACCATGGCGGCGGCGAGGTCGTACATATCTTGGTCAATGACCGTGCGGTGGGTCGCCTCGGCGCTTTCGCAGAAGGCGGCGTTTTCATCCCGCCCCGCGGCGGTGCGGCGGTTGAAGTCGGGCGGGATGACGAACTCCCGGGAGAAGTAGCGGGGCTCCAGGGCGAGCTTGTGGAAGACCGAGCCGAAGGTCAGGGCGTCGGTGGCGGGG
>JAZSBH010000144.1:0-24288 GCA_045602325.1 Eubacteriales bacterium
GCTGTTTAGGTGATGGGTTTCTTAAGGGAGGCACCGTGGGTGACTCCCTTGAGTGGCGTTCTTTTGTGAAGTGCTTGCACTTCGCTTTTCATTTCGACAAGGAAAGAAAAGTACATAAATCTAACAGACCGATAAACCCAAATTTGAACGTTTTGCAATCGCCTATTGGTTTCGGTACCGTACCCATAGAATACCACAAAAGCGCGGGGATGTGAAGCGACCGATCAGCGACCGCCATCCAACGGAGCGTTGGATTTTTGGAGAATTACAGTATAGCATAGAGTGGGGCGGTTGTCAACCAACGAAAAGAAAAAATGCGCCGCGGGAGTCACGACGCAAAAGGGGTTATTCTTGGGGCAAGGGGAGGGGCTTTTCTACGGGAAGGTATTTTTTTATCATGTCTTTCCACTCCTTCTCGTCACAGTCCAAGAATTTGGAGCCGTGCTTCCATTCTCCGTTACGCCACTGCCGGAATTTTTGCACGCCATAACCTGAAATATCCTCGTAGTCACCGAGTTCGAAGTTGATGCGCACCACGTAGCCCCGAAGATCGTAGGGCGGGTCGGTGGGAATCGGCAGAAGCACCTGGCATCTTGTAAAGCGCAGATTCTCAATGTCCTTGAGAATATCCGCGTATTGGGATTCGTCCAGCACAGCCACGGGGGTGTGGATCTCGGTGTCAATGTCGATCACACCCTCGGGAAAATTGTAGATCTCAATGGATGTTATTCCTTCGGTGCCATATTCATACTCGTAATCAACAGGAATGTTGACACAGGCTGAAAGCGGCAGAATGAGGAGCAGGAGGAAGGCGAAGCATAACGCGGCCTTTTTCATACATCATTCTCCTTTCGGGTGCGCTTGATGGGCGTTTCACTTATACAGACGCAAAAAATCACATTTCCTTACAGCTTTCCGAAATATTTCGAGAAAAATTTCAAATTACGCCTTCCCCTCGCACCCAAACAGCTCCATCTTCTCCATGACCGCCCGCTTGATGGACTCCACCTTGCGGTTGCGGATGGTGAGGTAGGCCTCCCCGGCGGCCAGTCCCTTGGCCATGGCGGCGTTGCCCGCGAGGCAGAGGTCGGTGAAGATGTTGACCTTGGCGATACCGCAGGCAATGGAGCGGCGGAAGTCGTCGTCGGACAGCCCCGAGCCTCCGTGAAGCACCAGCGGGACGGGGAGGGCGGTGCGGAGGTCGGTGAGGCGGTTAAAGTCCAGCCTGGGCTTTGACTTATACGCGCCGTGGGCGGTACCGATGGAGACCGCGAGGGCATCCACCCCCGTGGCGTTCAGGTAAGCAGTTGCCTCGTCCACGCGGGTATAAAGATCGGTGGCGGCGTTGTCCTCGGCAGAGGCCTCCCCCACGTGGCCGATCTCTCCCTCCACGGTTGCCCCGAAGGCGTGGGCGATCTTCACGATTTCACGGGTGTCGGCAATATTTCTGTCATAAGCGCCCGCCGAGCCATCGAACATGACGCTGGAAAAGCCCAGCTGCAGGGCCTCCATACAACGGTCAAAGGTCAAGCCATGATCGTAATGCACCACCACGGGAACGGTGGCGCGCTTGGCGGCGGCGATGACCGAGGGGGCGATGAGCTTCAATTCACCATGGGGGAGAAGCACCTCGGCGGTGCCAATGATGACGGGGGAGCGGCACTCCTCGGCGGCAGATATGACCGCCTCCAGCATATCGGTATCGGTTGTGTTGAACAGGCCGACGGCGTAGTAATTCTTTTGTGCATCGGCAAGGACGGCATTGAGATTGACAAGCATATTTCTATTTTCCTTACATAAAAGTTTTTGAGGATTGTCAAGGAACTTTTTTCAAAAAGTTCCTTGACCGGGGGGCAGGGGCAGCGCCCCTCGTTCTTCAGTCCTCGATCTCGGGATTTCTAACGATGCGGGGATCGGTGAAGATGTCGGTCTCGTCGGTGCTGTGGGTGGAAAATTCCGAGATGACCGCGCCCTCGGGGCCGCCCACGAACCAATGGAGGGTGCCGGGCATGAGGGTAAACTGCTGGCCGGGCTCCAGGATGGTCTCGGTAAACACCGTCACGTCGGTCTTGGGCAGGGGAATGGAAATATCCGCAGCCTTGGCGTCGGGGTTGGCGTCGGTGTAGAGGTAAACCCGCCCATAGCGGCAACGGAAGGTCTCTTCTTTCCCTTCCTGCCCGTTCGTGGGGACATGTCGGTGCTCGGGACAGCACTGACCGGGCAGAAGCACCATTTCCTTGGCGCAAACTCGGTCTGTGTTGACGTAAACCACCAGTTGAAGTCCCACGTCCTCCACAATACCAAGGCCGAAGTCGGCAACCTCCATGTTGGCCTTTTCTTCTTCGGTGAGGATGATGTGGGCTTTGTTGAAGTAATCAAGAGCAAACTTTTGGCGCTCGGCAATCTCGGATTTTTTCATGGTGATATTCCTTTCGTTTTGTTTCAAATTTTGGGGTGTCGGTGGGTTGAAGACATGTTTTGTAGGGACCGGCGTCCTCGATAAACCTCAATTTACAATTCAACCTTCCCGCACGCCGCGATCAGCTCCCGGATGTACCCCGCATCCCGCATACCGCTGACCGAGTCCTCGGCGGCGAGGTTGCAGGCGGCGGCACCCGAGGCAAATTCCAGAATGTCGCGATCGGAATAGCCGTTGTAGATGCCGTAGAGACACCCTGCGCAGAAGGAATCCCCCGCACCCACGGTGCCCTTGATATAGCCCGCGGGAAGCTTCAGGGAGGGGACGACCGTATAGGTGCCGTCCTTCGACAGGCAGAAGCCCGCCTCGGGACAATGGACAATGACCCGCTGACCCACGCCGTGGGACATCAGCAACTCCATGGTGGCGCGGATGTTGTCCATGAGGAGCTTCCCCTCTCCGTCGCGGGGAGCAAGCCCCGACACGCCACAGGCCTCGATCTCGTTCATGATGGCGTTGTCGGTGTAGGGCAGGGCGGCCATGACCACCTCGGCAAAACGCTCGCCCAGGTTGCTCACCACGTCCACCGAGGTCAGGATCCCGGCCTCCTGCGCCGATTTCAAGAACCGGGCGAGGGTGGTGCCGTACTCAGGATCGGGAGCGTCAAAGCCGTCCAGAAGGTGTATGTAGGCCACGTGGAGCATACGGCAGTTCAAAGTAGAGAGCTGGATATCCGAGGGAAGAAAGTGGGCGTTGGCCCCCCTGTGATGAAAGAAGGTACGCTCACCCGTGCCCTCCAAGGTCATGACATCCGAAAAACCGGTGGGATGGTTGGGCGTGACCAGCACTCCCGCCGTGTCGATGCCATTCCGCTGAAGCTCGCTCTGGGCGTAGCGCCCTCCCTCGTCGTCCCCTCGCCGCCCCAGAGCAGACAGGGCGAGGGTAGGGTCGATCCTGGCCAGGCTGATGAGGGTATTGGGCACACTGCCTCCCACCGCGCGGGACATGGCCGTGATGTTGACCAGCATCCCTTTTGCGGGGAAGGATTCGATGATCTTGACCTCGTCAGTAAGGATGTTCCCCGCCACGGCAATGCCGTTTTTCTCCCCTCGGATGAGGGCGTCCACGGTCACACCAAAGAGGCTGGCCAAGCGGACAAGCTGGGGCATCTCGGGGTAACCTGCCCCCCGCTCCCATTTACTTACTGTCTTATTGCTGACGTACAGCTTGTCGGCCAGCTCAGCCTGGGTCAAGTCCATTTTCTTACGCAAGCGGATGATGTTGCGGGCGATGTGGATATCGGGTCGTCTTTGTTCCATGGGAAGCTCCTTCCGGGGAAAATATTCTGATACCATTATACCCTGTTTTGCGGGGTTTGTCAACCGACTTTTCGTTGAGCACTTTGGAGAATTACCGTGTTTTTATTCTACGGTTCGTAGACTTCCCTTTGTCAGTATCGCCAGCCGGATCACAGCCGCGATCAGTCCGCCGCCGCTGACTGTCACAGCATACGCCACGTTCATGGATTGAGAGCCAAAGAAGATCCCCACCGCTTGACAAACTACGGCCAAACCCACGGTCAGCCACAGGAGCTTGCCAGCTCCGCAGTCGCGTATGAGACCGTAGATCCACAGACAAGTGAAGGTCAATGAAATCAGCCATACAGCGAAAGACCAGTAGGTAGTCAGCTCGGCAAACCGTTGTGCCGCCATACCGTCACGCATATGTCGCTCCAAGGCCACCACCACCGAGGTTCGCAGCATTCCCATCACCAGATCAATGGCTTGTACGGTCAGAAATCCACAGATTCCCCACCGTACCCATTTGCTGTAACTGACCTGCTCCACGAGCAGACAAAGTGCAAGGGCTGTGATGATGAGGCAGGGATACGACCAACGGTTGATGACGGTGGAAAAGATAGCCAAAACCGTCCCCATCGGAATATTCCCCATGAGCTGAGGCTGCTCCACCACAACCGCCTGGATCACCGCGAGGAGCACGGTGATCCCTTCCACCGCAAGTGCCAGGATCCAGGCGACCAGCGTTCCCTTTTTGAGATTTTTGACGGATTCCTCGTCATAGTTGAGCTTTTCCAACAGAGAAAGCAGGAAATACGCCAGCCCCAGACCGATTACCGAATAAACGTACCCCATCAGGATCGCCAGGTACATGAAAAAGGAATGGTGCAAAGCCAGATCCAGCAGGGCCGCTGTAGCAAAGGGGAGAAGAAGAATGAGCGCCAGCTTGCCGATATTCAGAAGCACGCGGCGGTAGTATCCCCAGCCCTGCTCCTGAATGAAAGTGTAATTGAAGCTCACCTCGTGCCGCTTGAAAGCGAAGAAGAAGTACACACACCCAAGGGTCTCTAGGTGGAGAATGAGCTCGTTTACGGGATAGTCATTACTGACCCGCGCCCGAAGGGGAATGGAGATGGCATACCCCGCCAGGGCGGCAATGATGAAGACCTTCCCTGCCGTCAAATAATACGTATGCCTTTCAAACACCGCCCGCTCGTCCCGGGAAAAGCCCCAGCGGATAAGATCTACCAACAGAATACCCACGCCAAACAGCAGAACAGCCGCCTCGGTCAGATAGTGCATCAAGCCCCCGAAGCCCCCTGTAAAGATAAGGCGTCCGGAGGTAAACAGGGCGGTATACAGGACAGCTAGCAGGATGCCGCTTTGATAGATCCTTCCGCAGGTCTGGTTGATTCTTTCATCGTGAAACATGATCATTCCTCCCAAAAAAGCTCGTCAAGGGTTTTCCCCAGCTCACGGCAAATGCGAATACAGAGAGCGATGGTTGGGTTATAATCCCCGTTTTCGATCATATTGACGGTCTGGCGCGATACGCCCACAAGCTTTGCCAGCTCTGCTTGCGAAAGGTTCAATGCCAATCGGGTCTGTCTCATTTTTTCGTTCGCCATGGTTTACTCCTGTCAGATATATTTGACATTATGAGTATAGCATACTTTCACCGAAATGTCAACTATATTTGACAAATTCAAAAGACTACGGTTCGTAGACACGTTACGAAGATATTCCCTTCCTAAAGGAAAAGAGCCCGAAGGCTCTTTTCGCATTCATAATTGATACAGATAATCCTCGATGCGAGGCTTGGGAGTATCCTCGATGGAAGACGGTGTAGTCCGGTCATCCTCTGCCGCGGAGGTGCGGGTGAGGGAGAGGATGCCCACGAGGGAGCGAATCAGGGCGACTGCGGCGGGTAGGGCCACGAAAAATACCGTTCTGATCAAGTCCTCCGTTTTCACACTCGCGCCGCGCAGGATAAGCTCCCACACGATATCCAAAAGCAGAGGCAACACCACGGTAAAGGCGGTCAACACGGGGACAGTCCAAAAGCCCTTGCCCACGCGGAGATGACGGGTGAGCCCCACGGTCAGGATACACAGAGCCGCCACCGTCAAAAGGGTGGTGATCAGATGTCCCCAGGTCTCGGCCTGCACCCATTTGGCGTACGCATCAATGTCCATCCCGGCAGAGGTACTCCGGGCTACGAGCTGCATAACACCCATCCCCCACGAAAGGAGCTGATCCAACACCGTGATCCCCAGCACGCACCGTGCCCCGAGCAAGGCGGTCTTACTCTGCCGCAAAGCGGGCAGGAGACGGCAGAGAGCCCAGAGCCCCAGCAGGGAGGCCAGAGCGGCGGCGGCGTTCTGCCAGATCTGCATCCGCGCCGCGACGTAGAACTCACCGACGTTGTAGTGTATCATACGGATCTGCCACAGGAGCAACAACCCCAGATCCAGGACCCCCACGGCCAAGGCTCCCCACATTACGAGGGCTTCTCCCTTGCCGATCATACGCTTTTTCGGTGCCCGATCCCACAGGGCGGCCAGAGACAGGACGAGGTAGCCGACCGTCACGGCCAAAGCAATGGGAGCCGAGGCGTTCAGGGGGTTCCACAACAGATAATCCCATTGTTGCTCCACAGCCAGAACCTGCAGCATCACCCCATAGCTCTTCCGTGTCAGAAGCAGAAGCCACAGGACAGCCCCCAGCATGATCCCGCCCACAATGGCGGTGTTGCGCGCAATATGGCGATAACTGAGTCTCGGAGTGCTATCCGCCACGCCTCCGCGGGGCATTATCCCGTATGCGTATCCCACGAACACCACAGCCAGCACGGCAAAGGAGACCAGAAAATCCATTTGGGCAGAGGACAGCCCTTGCAGCAGAAGCTGGCTGCGGATATACCCCACGGGGGCGGACAACAGCACCGCTTTACCCGCTACGATCCACCCCGCTTGCACCACGGCAGGCTTGCCGCGCAAGGCCAGAGACAGGATACCGCAGATCAGAAGAGCGGCACCGCCCACGGCCGCGACCGCCAACTCGGGGATGACGTTGTATTGGCCGCTGGTGATCAGATAGAAGCGGAATTTGAATCCGTAAACCGTGACAATTTGCAGAGCGCCGTAAATCAGGGCGTACAGGACCGCTGCGATGATCTCGATGCGGGATACCTTCGCCTGATACCGGCGGGTTTCGTCAGAATATTCCATGGAATCCTCCTTGGGGCGTAGTGGCTCCATTATAGCACAGATCATCCGCCTTGTCAAGCACAGCGAGCCCCCAAAAAACTACGGAAAAACCACCGCCTCCCCATCAAGGCTTTGCCCTGCAAAGGATACCGCCCGCACCGCCGTGTCCTCCTCGGTGAAATAGTGGTACACGCCCGCCGCACCGTCCATACAGCAGGTGTAGAGGGTGCGGTGGCTTTTCCCGTCCTCGGTCATGACCGCACCTGCCATGGGGGAAACTGCGCCGAGAATGCGGAAGAAGGTGGAGACGGGGGAGAGCTCGGTGCCGTTATCCTTCCCCTCCCCGCCGGCGTGTTGGGTAGCCATCCACTCGGTCACCCACCGCCGCAGGGTGGCGGCGCGGACAAAGCGGGAGGGGGAGGAATAGTCCCCGGGGAGCCCAAGGGCATTCTCCCCGAGGGAGGCCGTGTCAGCCCCTGTCACAGCGGCCAGCTCTTCGGTTAGCTCCCGTCTCCCGTCACTTCGGGCACGGTTTGACAGGTGCACAAACTCCGCGTAGTGAGCCAACTGGTAGGGATAAGGCGGGTTATTGGTCAGTACCCCCACAGCGGGGCTGCTGTCGTAGACCCGCATCCCGGCGGCGGTGGACTCCACCACAAGGGAGCCGTGGGCAGGGTTTTTGTCCGCGATATGCCAATGGAGAGGGGCGGCGGGCAGATCGGGGCGAAAAGAACGATCGGTCAGCCTCACCTCCCGCAGGGCGTTGCGCACCTCGCACACCGTAGCGTACCTGCCCAACAGATAAGGGATGAGCTCCCAGGGCGCCAGGTTTACCTTCCCCACCGCAGGACTGTCGGCATAGACGGCGTTCCCCGCAAAGCGCAGTCCCGCCATACAAAGCCCCCGCTGATTCATGGCCTCAGCGTAGAGGGGATAGCCGTCGGCCACGGAGCCGTCCGCGACGGCGGCCATGCCCAGGAGAGCGTGGTGCTCGGTCAGCACGGGCTCATTCTGAAAGCGGAAGGGATATTGGCGAGGGGTAAGGGTCACCCGCTCGCCAAAGTGGGTGTCCAGGTCGAGGGTGCGGCCGAAGAGTTGACGGCCATCGGGGGTGGGGAGAGTGAGGGAGGTGCACATATGAGGGAAAACTCCTTTTTTGGTGGAGTATGGGCAAGCCGAGGGTGCGGTAGTCAAAAAAAGGAAAATTCCCCGCAAAACCGCGAGGAATTTTCCATCACTTATTTACCATCGTACAAAAACCACTGTCCCGACGTCAAAAGCTTTTCGGTCAGGCCTTCGGGATCGGACGCATTCCACTCAGCCGTCACCATAGTGGTTTCCGGTACGGGGAAATTCATGTGTATGAACCGCTCGTAGGACTCGGTATAGGCTGTTTCATCGACCTTTTGCCCGTACAGGCGGAAGCCCAAGGCTCTCGTGGGAAAAGACGATACGGACAGAGTGCTCACGGTTCGGGCATACCGCTCCTCGCAGACCGTGTTCGTTTTAAATTCGCAAAGGTACTCGTCGTTACCGTCTCCCGTGTGGGTCATGAAGGCTCGCCAAGAATAGGTCATTGTCGATACAGAAGAAGAGGATATGCCGGCTAAAGGCCAGCTCCATAGGGACAGCTCCCCGTATTGGGTGCCCTCCCATCCCCACGAGGACAATGCTTCCATGGAGTATAATTCGTATGCGGTGTACTCCACGGATCCGTCATACACCCCCATGGTGATGACCTCGGGCACGCCATTTCGATTCAGATCGAAGAAGCCAACCCGATCAATGGGTGGGATCTCCCCCACCGCCTCCTTTTCAGCAAGGTAAATCAGCGCATACTCCAGTGGATTTTGAAACAGCCCCATAAGCTCTTCCTCGGTGTAGTGCGGGAATTCCAGAAGAGGCAGATCCTCCCCGCTCACAGAAGGAAACTCGGTTTCCAACGAAATAGGAGGCTCCGTCCCGTCCGCCATATCCTCGGAGGGCTCCGTTCCATCCTCGGAGGGCTCAAGGCTCGTGGGGAAAACGGGGACAACGACGTCCAAAAACAGCAAAAGGGCCAAAAGGACAGCCACCGCCGTCAACGCAATGAGGGTTATATTCATTTTATTAGATGATTTGCGCATGGTGGCTCCTTTCTGTCAGAATTCAATTTTACTTTCCCGTTGACTCCCAAATTCTTCCCGCCTCCCGCAGGATATCACAGGAGACCGAGGGGATCCGCCCCAAGTAGTCGGGACCCACGTTCAGAAGATAATTCGCCCCTCGGTCGCGGCAGAGCTTACGGAGGCGTACCACCTCCTCGGGGGTCTTCCAGTTGGTATCAAAGGCCTTGTAGCCCCAGGTGTCGTTGAGAGTAGCAGGGGTCTCAAAGAGAAGTTCAGTTTGCCCCTCCTCGGGCATCTCGTTGTCGCCAGCCGAGGTGTAGTCGCCGTAGCCGTTGCCGATGCGGGAATTCACCAAACAGGCGGGCTGGTAGGTCTTGACCATGCGGTAGAGCTCGTCGGTCTGCTCGGGGGAGATGGTCTGGGGGGTGTCGAACCAGATGAGGCAGAGGTCACCGTAATTCGTCAGGATCTCCTTGACTTGGGGCTTGATCTTCTCCTCAAAGCAGCGGGTGTAGTCCTTCTTTTCGGTGTCGGGGTAGTCCCAGTTATTGACCCACCAGGCCTTGTCGCCGCACCAGGTCTTGCCCGTCAGGTAGCCGCCGCCGTCGGGGTGGGCCCAGTCCAGATCCTGGGAGTAGTAGAGGCCGAATTTCAAATTATGCTTGTAGCAGGCCTCGGCCAGCTCCGCCACCACGTCCCGTCCGAAGGGGGTGGCGTCCACCACGTTGAATTTCGACACCTTGGAGTGGAACATGGCAAAGCCCTCGTGGTGCTTGGAGGTAAAGACCATGTACTGCATGCCAGCGTCCTTGGCGGTCTTGACCCATTCCTCGGCATTGAACAGGATGGGGTTGAAGCATTTAGCGAGCTGATGGTACTCGGCGTTGGGAATGCGGAAATACTGCTGGGCCCACTCGCCGATGTCCTCCATGCGGCGACCCTTCCACTCTCCCGCGGGGAGGCAGTAGAGGCCCCAGTGGATCATCATGCCGTAGCCTGCATTGCGGAACCATTCCTTGGCGGCGGCGAGCTTGGCTTTATCGGCGGCGTTCAGGATGAATTGATTCTGTGACATGGTTTTGTCCTTCTTTCGTAAAGATTGAGATTTCAAAATTCAGTTTAGCGGTGGGTTCTTTCGTTCTCGAGCGAAGCTAGATAGCCTTCTCCTGTGGAGAAGGTGGCAGCCGGGAAGCGGGTGACGGATGAGGAGAACGGGTAGCTAATTACCTTGTGGAGTAAGGAAAAGTCGGGCGTTTGTCCGTTAAGTATACTTTTCCATTCTCCTCATCCACCATCCTTCGGATGGTCCCCCTTCTCCACAGGAGAAGGCTAAAGAACCCACCGCTAAACCCCAATTTTCATTCCTCCGCCGTCGAGCAACCCATGACCTCAGTCATGAAACACGTGAGCTTTTCCCCGTCGGTCATGGTCTTCTCCCAGGGTCTTCCCCGCAGCTTGCCGATCAGAAGCATGATCCCCCATATGGCGAGGGCGATGAGGAACACGGGGGAAAAGAACACCACGATCACGGCGATCCCCATCCAATCGCGGAGTTTCTCCCATTTGGTGTCCTCCCGCAGTTCTCCATCTCTATGGTAGGTACGGTAGACGATCTCTCCCCGCATCTCGGAGCCTGCCTCGGTCTCAGTCAGGGAGGCGCAGTACCAGTAGCCGCCGCTGTGGCCACCCCGCGACACGCCGAAGTCAAAGCCTGACTCGGTATCCTCGTAGAGCATATCCCCCTTCGCGCGTACGGCCTCGCGGAGATTGAGTTTGAACGCTTCTGGACTTTGGGACGTGGTAAACACAAAGGTTTCGACTTTTTTCTTGTCCTTACCCATAGCTCACTGCCCTCGATAGAGGGTATAATCCCCGCTCCGCAGCACGTCGGTGAGATCGCGAGGGGTACGGATGACGTGGGAGGTCTCGATCCCGCCCTTGCAGGCGTGGTCGAGGTGGTGGCAGTCGGAGCCCGAGGTTACGGGCTTGCCGAAGTGGGCAGCGTACTCCCAGGCCATTCGATTTCGGTATGGCTCGGTCAGGCCGTTGTGTGCCTCTATGCCGAACAGCGGGGAGGGGTCTATGACCGTCATCCGCACGCGGAAGGGGTGCGCCAGTACCACGCAGGCGTTTTCGGGGAGAAGGGCGTTCAGCTCCTCCAGAGAGGTCAGTCGCTCAAGGCGGGGGGCGGTGAGGAAGAATTCCTCGTCACACCCAAAGACCAGAAAATCGTCGATGCCGTAGACGGATTTGTCAAACCGCACCTCGGCACCGGGAAGGACGGTAAATCCCAGCTTCTCCCCCTCGTTTCGGGCGGCGTAGTAGCCCTTCAGGCGGCGTTCCATGACGGCACGGTGATCCTTCCCCGCCAGCTCGTCGGCGAACCATTTGTAGAAGTGGGCAAAATAGTGGTCGGTGATGACCATACCGCTGTATCCCGCGGCGTGATAGATTCGCACCAGCTCGGCACCGCTCGCGTGGGCGGCGAGGTCACATTCCGAGGTGTGGGCGTGGAGTTCATAGCGGGGCATGGGGGCTCCTTTCAAATTTCGAACAATGTGTACTTTCTGTCAGATGCGGGTTGACATATATCCACGAACAGGTTTTCAAAATGATTGCTATATACGCCGGTATCGGTCTGAAAATGCTCCGGCAAATAGTTCAAGCGCACCCTGATCTGCCATTCTCGTCCCTGCTTCATGGAAAGGGGTGTTACGGGGATTGTATCCGCAGCCCTGGGTTTACTGCCGTCGACACGGGAATCGTACAGACACACCGACGCGCCGCAACCAGGACAACTCGCCATCACGCAGAGTTGTCCATCCCGAGGTATGATGAGCGGAGCAAGAATTCCCTTGGTTTGCTTGCCTGTGTGGGACAGTTCAAAGACCTCACCACCGCAGGAGCAACGCAAAGCCGCCGAAAGAGCGACACCGTTATGCTCCTGTATATCAGTTAGGTTGGATAAGATACGGAGGGGGGTCATAGATCCATTCTCCTTTTTAGCTCCTAATATGCTTCAACGTCATCCCCGCCCGCTCGAAAATGGACACCTTATCCATCCCGAACAAGGTCGTATACAGGGTATCCTTCATAGGCTCTGCCCACTCGTCCCCGATACAGCCGCGGCCAAAGAGCAGACCCAGCACCGAGCCCACGGTGGCACCGTTGCAGTCGGTATCGAAGCCGGTCTCCACGGCCATGCAGATGGATCTGCCGTAGTCCCCGCCGCCGTAGAGCAGGGAGGCCGCCACGATCATGGCGTTGGAGATGGTATGGCACCAGTCGTGGCCATCGTGCTCATTGAAGCGGGTATGGATGGCGGCGAAGCAATCGGCTTGGGTTACGCCGTCACGGTGGCCGTCCAGCACGGTGGTGATGGCCTCGTACAGGCGGGAGGTGGCGGGGATCTCACCCAATCCCCCGCGGATAACCGTCTCGATACGGGTCGCGGGGTCATCCCCTTCGGCCACGGCGGCGCAGGCCAACATAGCGGCTACCCACATCTCGCCGTAGATGCCGTTCTTGATGTGGGAGATGGAGGCGTCCCGCCATGCCATGTCGGCGGCGGTTTCGAGGTCGCCGGGGTTGATGTAGCCGAAATAGTCGCCGCGGATCTGGGCACCGATCCACTCGCGACAGGCGTTCTTGTATACAGCGGAGTCGGGGGGCATATAGCCCTTGACAAAGTTGCAATAGGCCACCCGCTCGGCGGTGCAGTAGGCGTCCTTGCCCTGCATACGGAGCCAATGCTGCGCCATGTTCGCGGGGGTAAAATCACGACCGTAGGTTTCGATGAGGGTCTGGGCAAGGAGGACGTAGTTGGTGTCGTCGTCGGGGGGCATTCCGTTGGTTTTATCTACGTAGCAGACGTGGCGGAAGGGGAAACCATACTTACTAAAGGTCTCCTCGGTGCAGTCGGTGCTGAGAATATAGCGGTGCATGGGGTAGTTGCCGCTCTCCTGCAGGAAGGGGATCAGCTCGTTGGTGCGGATGCACTCCACAGTCTTACCCAGCATACAGCCGCAGATACGCCCCAGCCACGCGCCGTGGATCTTGTCCAACAGAATATCCTCGGCGGGGACTTTCCCTTCCACAGGGTAGGGCTTACGGAGGGCGCGAATACCATCAAGATCGGAGGGCTCGTCGTAGGCATAGCCCGCGCGGGTTGGGGCGGTCATCACCAACTCAAAAAGGGTGTCGGCCAGCTTTTCCTTGGCGTCGATATCGTCAGCGGGCAGAGCCTCCACCGCGCGGAAGAGGTCGGCGTACTTTTCCACGTCCAAGCCCTCTTCCAGACTTTGGCGGTACTCGATACCGAGGGTGGCGGAGTAGAGCTCCCAGGGGTGGAGTGCGGTGAGGGTGGGAGTAGGCAGGGACACGGACTTAACGGCAGACATAGTGATACCTCCTTAGGGAATATAGTTGATTATATTGTAGCAGATATGGGGGAATTTTGCAAGGGGTTGACTGAAAATAATGCGGAACAGCAAACAGAAACAGGTGCTTCCACCAACGGAAACACCTGTTTTTTACTCAATCTTACCCCCGAAACACTGCCACTCGCACGTCGCAGGTATAGGGCAGGCCGCCTCCGCCTCCGACGTGTTCCACGTATACGCCGATCCGGCGGTTGGGGTAGCGGTCGCGCATGGTACGAATGAAGGCGGAGTCCAAATAGCCAAGCTGGCGTCCTTTGACCGTAAACACGCCAATGACGTCCGGACTGTAGCGACGCGACAGGGTGCGGCAGACCACCACGTCCCCGGCGGCGGTGTCCGCCAGAATGGACTGACGGGAGGAACCGTCGGCATTGACAAAGGATGTACCCATCAGCCGTGTGCGTAGGTAGCACTCAACGGTGGGCGATGCATCGGCTTGGGGATCGGCCGCCACGGCATCTTCCTGCACGGGAAGAGAGACTGGAAGGTCGGTCTGGGCGGCGGTCACCGCAACACGGCGGCGATGGGGCGACAAAAACAACACAACAGCAGTGAGCAGAAGGACTACGCCCAGCGCCACGAGAAGGATCTCCCAACGCAGACCGTAATACCGTACCCGAGCCACGATCCCCGTTCCGCCTACGTGGTTTTGGTTGAGTGCGGACAGTCTCCGGATGGAATTCACGGCGGACAAAATTCCGGGTACGGCTACGGCCAATCCAAGCAGTAGCAGAATCACACCCCAAATACGTTTTTTCACGGTATCGGCCTCCTCCCTTCTGTGGTTTTCTTCCTGCATTATAGCACAAAACGGGGATATTGTCAAGACCACTGCCAAATGATAGCGAATCTGTAAAAAATTCAGTCGCGCTTAATCGTCTTTGCAGAAACACTCTCTTTACAAATCAGGGATTGTGTGGTATGATAAGGGTACAAAAGCGCTTTTGAATCCACTTTCAAAGGAGATTCACATGGAAATCGGAACCATCATTAAAAAATACCGCCGCCAGCGGGACATGACCCAGGAAGCTTTGGCCGAGTACCTGCGGGTATCGGTGTCGGCGGTGTCCCAATGGGAGAGCGGCAAGACCACCCCCGACCTGTCCCTGCTCCCCGCCATCTGCAACCTGTTCGCCATCTCGGCAGATGAGCTCTTGGGGATCAATCTGGAGCAGAAGGAGCAGAGGATCAAGGAAATCCGCGCTGAAGCCGATAAATTCAGCGAACGAGGTTATTTGCATGAAGCCGCGGAGATTTTGCAAAAGGGGCTTCAGGAGTTCCCCGACAGCTATGCCCTTATGTGTGATCTGATGTACGCCCGCAGTTATGACGCAGAGCATCGGGACGAGGCCATCCGTCTCGGCCACGCCATTCTGGACGGCTGTACCGATGATCAGCACCGCAACAGCGCCAAGCAGGTACTCATCTTTGCTTACCGTGACAAGGGAGAGACCGACAAGGCTTTGGAAATCGTGAAAACCCTTTCCTGGCTCGTTATCTCCAAAGAAATGTTCCTCCCCCTGTTGCACAATGGCAATGACAGCTATCATTGGCAGCAAATTCTTATTGAGCGCTTGTTCGATACGCTGGGCACAGAGCTGGGCGGCATGAATAAGCAGCTGGACGACGGTACGTGGGCATACACTCCTGCTGAAATGGCCGCCATCCGTGATAAGCAGTTAGCCCTGTTCGACATTCTTATTGAAGATGGCAACTACGGCTTCTACCACAACCGTATGGATAACATCCACCGCGGCCAGGCAAGCTACTACGCAGGGATACAAGATGCCGAGCGCACCCTGCATCACCTGTCTGCCGCCGCCGACCACGCCATAACCTTTGTCACGACCGAGGGTCAATGCGAGTATACGTCCCTCCTGCTCCGCGGCCAATCCAGCGGAACCTTCTCCACCACATCCCCCGTCAACGACGCCCAGGATATGATCAACTTCATGTCCTCCCCCACCTTCGACTTTGTCCGCGCCACCCCCGCATTTGCCGCCATCCTGGATAAGCTCGTCCCCGTGGCGGGACAATGGGCGGTAAAAAACGAATAAATTTCAAAAAAATCCGTCGAAACAGTATCTCTTCCCCCAAAAACATCGTCTATACCTTACGAGGGGACTCCCGTCCCCTCCAAACTCCCACATAGGAGGCCAACGACCATGAAACATACCGACGACGCCATTCCCTCTGACGAGCGCCCCATCACAGATGAGGAGATCATCGAAGATGAGGAGATCATCGCCCTGTACTGGAAGCGGGACGAGGCCGCCATTACCGAGACCGACCGCAAGTATCGCGGGTATCTCCACACCGTGGCGTGGAACATCGTGAAGGACGAGCAGGACTGCGAGGAATGCCTGAACGACACCTACCTCCACACCTGGAATGCCATCCCGCCCCAGAGGCCGAACTGTCTCAAGGCGTTTCTCACCAAGATCACCCGAAACATCGCCATCGACCGCTACCGCCGCGAGAGACGGCAGAGACAGGTCCCCTCCGAGTGCACCGTATCCCTCGCTGAACTGGCTGACACCCTCTGCGGAGATTCCGCCGAGGCGGCGTACGAGTCGGCTCTGGTGGGCAGGGTCATCAACGACTACCTGCGGACACTGTCCGAGCGGGATATGTGCCTGTTCGTCAGCCGTTACTTCTGCTCGGATTCCCTGCCCGTCATTGCAGAGCGGACGGGGATGAGCGAGTCGGGAGTTAAAAAAGCTCTTTTGCGGCTCCGTGAGGGACTACGCGAAAAACTGGAAAAGGAGGGGATCAAGCTATGAGTACGGTTAACAATGAGAAAAAACAAGATCTCTTGCTGGACGCGCTGTCCTGCATTGACGAGGATATTCTGGAGAGGGGCCTGGCTCTGCGGGACGGTGAGGCCGCCGCAAAGAACACGGCACAGCCCCAAAATCACCTGTTCGACCTGTCCGAATTGAACGGGAAACCGCCCAGAAAAACGCCTTGGCGGGCGATCTTAGTCGCGGCGGCCATCATCGCCTTGCTGGCGGTGGTTCCCTTGTCAGCTTGGATGGTGGCGAGTCGGAAGGATAAGTGGGAGAGTGCGGGTGATCCGGCCAATGGAATACAGACGGGAAGCCAAATTGCTGTTCAGACCACTCCTCTGCCCGAGCTTGACCAGCCCCTTGATGATATCGTCACCGAAGAGATACCCGAAAAGGATCCGACGGAAGACGAAAGCATGATGGCTCCAGGCGCAATCGGAACCGAGGCAGCAGGGGAGCCGGAGGACGTAACCCCTGGCACCGAATCTCCCGACGATGGCCCCATAGAGGATATAACCGAAGCGGAAACGAACGAGCACGGTGACACGGTCAATGGAATCATTGGCGGGGATATGGAATGGATCATCAATGAAAACTACCGAGACAGCTTTGGGTACATTGGAAGCAACGGTGTTTCCTTCGTGATCCTGCAAGGTACGGTCATAACCGAGAGAGATCAGCAAAGCACGATCAGTCCCGAAGACCAACTGGCTCTGAAATTGGTTGGACAATGGTTCTATTCGGTGTATACCCTGCATTACGAGCAGCACTTCCCGCTCTTCCCCGACGAGGCATTGGATATATATATACTTCCGCAATTTGCGAAGGCAGGAAAAACCTACAAGGAGGGGGTCGCCAAGATCATCCACACCGCCGAAGAAACCGCGTTCTTCCAGTCCCTGAGCCTCTC
This sequence comes from Eubacteriales bacterium, assembly GCA_045602325.1. Taxonomy (GTDB): domain Bacteria; phylum Bacillota; class Clostridia; order Oscillospirales; family CAG-272; genus CAMEON01. The sequence goes on from JAZSBH010000144.1 coordinate 17,176, forward strand.
CCTGTCTCTGATCGACAATAAAGAGTTGGAAGGGAACAACCGAGAGGAATTCCTTCGGCAGTTCGCCCTCTATCATCCCGATGTCATTGATACGAATGAGATCACCTCAGTACGGAAGATACGATTTGCTGATGGTATAGAGGGAAGCCTCGACGGGCGCTTCCTTATAAACGCCGAGGATATTCCCACGGAATTCTACTGCTATGAGTATAACAGTCGCTGGTATCTGGACACCCAGGGCTGTCTGGAGGACGATCTGTCCATTGATCTGCTGGAAGCCAATCCTGACTCCAGCCCCTACTACAAGGCCCGTACCGTTACGGGGGTTGTGACAGGCCGGGATGAGGAATACCTGTATATGGACGGACTTGCCATACTCATTCACGGCCTCAAGCTCCCCTCCGATCTTATGGAGGGCTCCATAGTCACCGTAACCTATCACGGCGTGGGTGTAAAGCTCCTGCTAACGGAGTTCAATCAACCACCCACCAAAACCGTGACGCAATATATCGGCGATAGCATAACCGTCGTAACCCCATAACACGAATCCCGCAGGACACAAACCCTGCGGGATTTCTCTATCTTCAAATTCAGCTCAATCCTTCCCTCCCATTTGGGAGCCCGTCCTCGCCACGGTACAAAGCACCACGCTCCTTGCCCCCGCCTCCACAAGCAGAGCGGCGCAACGGTTCAGGGTCGCCCTGGTGGTACAGAGGTCGTCGCAGATCACCACGGTGCGGTCGCGGACGACTTCGGTGGCCTTGTCAGACAGCACGTAGGCGCGGGTAGCGTTTTGCGCACGCTCGTCGGCGTCCAACTGCTTCTGCTCGGCACCTCCCCGACGGGTACGGCGGATCAGAGAGGCAAAATCCCCCTCGCAGGCCACCGACAGCGCCTTAGCCAGCCGTGCGGCTTGGTCAAAGCCGTCCTTGTTGACGGCGGAACGACGACGGGGCGGGTAGGTAAACAACAGGGGCTTATCCTCGCCCACCGCCTCACGGGTGGGAAGGGTCGCCGCAGTCTCTATGAGGCGTGGCGCCAGGCGTTCTGCTACAAAGCCGAACGTACGGCGGTCGCCCTGATGCTTGATATGGTAGATCAGCCGCTCGGGAATGCCGTCGGTACGACCGCTGTGGTAGAAGGTCAGGTAGATAAGCCCCCTTGCGGCGTCCTCGGACGATTGCTCGGCGGCCTCGGTGATGGCGGCCTCCCAAGCGGTGCGGCAGCGGGGGCAGAAGACCGCCGCGGTACCCGCGGCAGCAAAGGGCTCTGTTAGCTCGCCGCAACCGATGCAACGGGGCGGGAAGAGGAGGTCGCGGGCGGCGTTGAATGTCGCGGATACGGCATTATTACGGTTTCGACTATTTTTCATTGTTAGGACGGTTCCTTTCCTGCTTTGTACGAGAAAAGGCGACACAAAAGGAGCTCTGTATCGCCTTATCGATTCACTTTGGGGTTATCGGTCCGCCCCATAATATAGTCCATGCTGACGCCGTAGTAGTCAGCCAGAATCATCAATGTATCGGTGGGAGGAATCCGCAATCCGTTTTCGTACTTGGACAGAAGTGCCTGTTCAATACCCGTTTCCATCTGTACTTGGAGTTGGGTCTTTTCTTTGTAAAATCGTAATTCTTTCAATCGGCTTATCATATCTCTCTCCTTCATTCCTTTATGTCATTTTATCATAACAAACAGCCGAACACAAAGACAGATAAACGCTGATTATGACTATTGAACATTTATTATGATTCCAAAAGGAACGAGATTGTATGCAAAAGGATGCTATCCTTGCGACAGCATCCTTTTGGCCGATTCAAACCGCTTGCGTGACCGCTTACGGTCTGTTTACATATTCTGATGGAACTCCGACAGTCTCAACCCGGGGTTCTTATCCAGCGCCCAGTCGATCTCGTAGTCGCCCACGAAGACCAAAAGATTCCTTCCCTTCACGTCCTGTACCCACTTAGTGTTCTGCATGAGGCGGAGGGAGGCGGGATTGAGCTCGGCGGGGTCGTTATCGATATAACGGATGAGCTGATGGGGGGTGTCCTTCTTGTAGTACTTGACGCCGTACTCGGATTCCATGCGGAACTGGAGCACGTCGAACTGGAGCACGCCGACCACACCCACGATGACCCGCTCCATACCCGTTCCGGGCTCAAAGAAGATCTGAATGGCACCCTCCTGGGCGATCTGGGTCATGCCCTTGGCGAACTGCTTACGCTTCATGGAGTCGATCTGCTCGATGACCGCGAAGTGCTCGGGGGCGAAGGTGGGGATGCCCGCGTACTGAATTTTCGCGCCCTTGGCGCAAATGGTATCGCCGATGGAGAAGATACCGGGATCGAAGACGCCGATGATATCGCCGGCGTAGGCGGTGTCGATGATCTCACGCTCCTGGCCCATCATCTGCTGGGGCTGGGAGAGCTTGACCGGCTTGCCTGCCTGCACGTGGAAGTATTCCTCCCCGCGCTCGAACTTACCCGAGCAAATACGCATGAAGGCGATACGGTCGCGGTGGGCCTTGTTCATGTTGGCCTGGGTTTTGAAGACGAAGGCCGAGAAGGGCTCATCAAAGGGAGAGATCTCGGTGGGCTCCACGGCAGGGTGAACACTCTTGTGGGACAGGGGAGCGGAGGTCATCTCCAGGAAGCGCTCCAGGAAGGCCTCCACGCCGAAGTTATTGAGTGCCGAGCCGAAGAACACGGGGGAGAGCTGACCGCAGCGCACCTTCTCGATGTCGAAGTCGAAGCACGCGCCGTCCAAGAGCTCGATCTGCTCGGTCAAAATCTCTCTTGCGCGCTCACCGATGAGGTTGTCCATCTGCTCGGTGTCGTTGATATCGCACTCGATGCCCTTGAGTCTCTTTCGTCCAGCGTGGCGCTCGTCGAAGGTGAGGATGGACTGACGGTCGCGCTCGTAGACACCCTTGAACTCCACGCCGCAGCCGATAGGCCAGTTCATGGGATAGGTGCCGATGCCGAACTCCTTCTCCAACTCGTCGATGAGGTCGAAGGGGTCACGTGCCTCGCGGTCCATCTTATTGATGAAGGTGAAAATAGGGATATGCCGCATGGCGCAGACCTTGAAGAGCTTACGGGTCTGGGGCTCGATACCCTTGGCACCGTCGATGACCATGACCGCGCTGTCGGCAGCCATGAGGGTACGGTAGGTATCCTCGGAGAAGTCCTGGTGACCGGGGGTATCCAGGATGTTGATACAAAAGCCCTCGTACTCGAACTGCATGACCGAGGAGGTGACCGTAATACCTCTCTTCTTCTCGATCTCCATCCAGTCGGAGGTGGCGTGGCGGTCGGAGGATTTACCCTTGACCGCGCCTGCGGACTGGATCGCGCCTCCGTAGAGGAGGAATTTCTCGGTCAGGGTGGTCTTACCTGCGTCGGGGTGGGAGATGATGGCGAACGTCCGCCGTCTCTCGATTTCCTGCTTGAAGTCTGCCATGTGGGTGGGTTCCTTTCTTTTATGGGTGCCCCGTGGGGGAAATTTCTACAAATATCAATCTTATTTATTATAGCCGAAAAACGCCGTTCTGTCAATGGTGGGGCATACAAAATTTCGGTTGGATGGAGGACTTTTCCCGAACATCTTGACAAATTGGGATGGAATGATTCAATCACCCTTCAAATATGGGTTTAGCGATTAGTTGTCTGACGGAAGAGGCGGTGACACGATCCCCCCTCATCCGTCGCCGCCGCAGGAGCTGGCGACACCTTCCCCCGCGGGGAAGGCAAGTGTTTCATGTTTTCTGTTAACCTGAAAGCCATTAAGTATCAATATGTTTTCGGTTATAAGAAGAGCGAAAACACACTAAGTTCTCGCCTTCCCCGCGGGGGAAGGTGCCGCCCAGCGAATGCGGCGGGCGGCGGATGAGGGTTACGTTACACCGCATTTTCCGTCAAACATCTCCCCTACAAACCCAAATTTGAAGGGTGATTGAATCATCACATTAGCATTTGTGTCAGCATTTATCTGAACAATAACAAAAAGAAATAACCGCCCGCAACCCTCGCAAAGTTCAGGCGATTATTTCTTGATCTTGTGAGGAGGCAACCGTCTGTCGTTCACGACGGTAACCCCTTCGTACTCTTATTATACCGCAAAGGGACTTATTTCTCAACCCCTTGGTTGGATTTTTTATTTAGCTCGTAATTTCCTCAATATTGCTGTTCACATGAGTATCGGAACGATAATCATCCTGCGAGGTAATCAGTACTGCGGCAAGAACTATGGTAACCGCAGCCATAATAGCTATGACACAGCAGATGATTCGGTTTCTTTCGTACTTTTTTGCCTTTTCACGAATCACTCCCATATTCTCGCGGCTCTCAAAACCCTGTGCTACCTCCTCAGGCAAACCGATTTCCCTATACAAATCTTCCCGAGTAAGCGTGGGGAATCTCTGCTCAACCTCACCGATCTGCATTCTGATCTCATCCAGAATTGCCTTTTTGACCGTCCTTTTACATACCAAAATCTTATTCATGGCTTGCAAGTATTCACAGATCACCTTTTGGTTTTGTGTCTTCATCTATATTCACTCCTTGTATCAGTTGATTGGCTCCGTCATAGATCAGCAAAAACTGTTGGACGGCATATTGGAGATATTCCTTCCCCGCTTCCTCTATGTGGTAGTAATTACGGAATCGCTTTTCTCCCACCAATTCCTTATGGCTGGAAATCAATCCCCTTTCCTGCATACGGTATAGAGGACCATACAGTGAACCCTCTTTGACAATAAAGGTATGACTTGTCCGTTCAGCCAACTCGGTCTTGAGTCTGTAGCCATACATATCCTCATGAGACAACAGCGACAGAATTAATATTTCAATCAATCCACATTTGATATTTTCTTCTACATCGTCCTTCCACGACATCTGCTCACCTGCCTCCTTTTCCAGTCTATGTCTATATTATACTCACATGATATTAAAATGTCAATACTATTTTCAAAATACTATATTGACAAATGTAAATAGATATGGTATAATGAAAATGGAACAAACACCTTCCCCAATTACATCACAACGGAGGAATTTGCCATGAAAAAGATCGGCAGCTTTATCATCAACTCGTTCATTCTCTTTTGGAGTTATTTTCTATCCTCTTTTCTGTGCCTGATGGTCTTGCAAACCATCATGAGGCTGATTTTTGAGGCAGATAGCAAGGGAGAATTCGCATGGAAGACCTTGGTCATGTACGCTTTCATGCTCATTACCTGCATGGTTCATTTGAAGGTTACTGCCTCAACCCACAAGACCAAATACCTTGCCTACACGAGCGGCAAGGAATGGAGTTTCAAGGAAACCCTGACCTATGTACTGAAAAACACGGATTTCTGGCTTAACGCCATTGGCTTTGCCATCTGGCCTATCATCATTCCCAAGTTTTTCGGTGCCATCCAGCGGCTCTATGTCAGTGCTGCGTTTCTGGAGACCTTCCCCCGCGCCGTTCTTGCCATCCCCACCGTATCCCTGCCCATCGTGATCCTGTCTTTGGCAGGATGGGTGCTGACTTTGCGCACATGGTGTATGGGGCGGTTACACAAGTAATCATTCAGTTCAAAGCAAAAGACGACCGTCCCCCACATGGAGGACGGTCATTTTTCTGTAGGAGTAAGTCAAAACTCTCTTGCCGCTGTCTGGAGTCTCTCGCAGATCGCCCGGAAGCGGGGATGCTCACGGATGGGATCGTACCGTTCCTGCTTCATTTTCGCCGCGAAGTAGTAGGCGTTATTGGCGCACCGCAGATCGTCGAATTCGTCGCTTGCCTCGGGATAGACCAAGCGATCAGTGAAGGGCGAGGTGAAGGGATCCCCGGGCTTGGCCTCGTCGGCGGCCATGACGTGATCGTACATCAGCTCCAGCCGATCCAGGGTCTCGTCGGTCTTGCCTTGGGCGATCAGACAGGAAGGTGGCGAGCTGATCCTGGGTGACCTTGTGCTTGGCTCGGAGGCTTTTGATGGTGGTTCCGATTTTCAGGTTCATGTTGTCTCCTTTTTCTGTGTTTCGTATATGGTTGATAGGTGTGTTGTAAGCTTACGCCTATATCATACCACAGAAAAATGCAAAAATCAATTATCAATCAGTTGTTGCGTGGTTAAGAGTTGGTTAATGCGGCGGCATAAGATAACCGCCCCCACAGGGAGGACGGTCATTTTCCTTATTCAACAGGCGCGGGAGTTGGCTTTTCGGGCTGATCCACCGTAAAGTAGTCTTTGATGAAACGATTCCACTTATCTTCGTCACAGTTCCAATTGTTCTCATCGTAATCTTCCTCCATCTCATAGAGCTGGCAGGTTGGAGACAAGATATCGTAATCCCCGTTTTGGTAAGTAATCTTGACCGCATACCCCCGATAATTATAGACGGGATCATTGGCTGCCACCAGAATGCCAAAGAAATGATTCGTAAAGGTCAGCCCCTCCAGATCGCTTACAAAGTCCGAAAATTGTTCGGCGTCCAGTGTGTCGATAGGTGCAAGCTCCTCCTCCATCTCGTCAATATCCGCATATCCGCCAAACCGTCCACCGTACCCGTTATTGGTGAGATCATACAGTTCCACCGAGGCGATTTCGGACACATCGTACCGCATGTCAACCTTTTTCCACGAGGGAATAAACACACACCCCGTCAAGCTGAACATGAGCAGAAAAGCCACGAATAATGCTGTGATTTTTCGGAACATGATGATTCCTCCTTTCGAAATGGGCAGAGAGTCTCCCCTCTACCCATATAGACGCATTTTTCGCCAAATATTACACGGTTTTTGAAAAATGTGAAAAATTATTTCGCCACCACGTTTTCCTTCCCTAAAATTCCTTCCAATCTTGTCAGCACGAAGGGGGTGGCCTTCATGCGCAGGTTGCTCGCGTAGTACTTCCCTTCGCTCATATCGTAGAATATGACCGCGGTGGTACCGTCGCAGAAGATCTCGGCGAGGTTCAGTGCTTTTTTATACGCCTCCCCCTCCCGGTCGGGGACGCGGAGGTAGAGCTTTTGCGGGAGGAGGGCAGGTGCCGCGGGGGCAGGCCGGGGCGCAGGCCCCACCGCGGCTTGCCGCGGCGGGGTGGCGGCCGCAGGCATGGCTTCATAG
>JAZSBH010000145.1:0-2229 GCA_045602325.1 Eubacteriales bacterium
CCTCCAAGAATGAGAGGTGATCTGGGAGGGGATATTCAATTCCCGCGATATGGGGATCGTCATCGCCCTGGTGGATTCCTGGGGCTTTTCCTGGGAATACGTGCTCTCCCTCCTGGCTTACGTCAGCAAGTATTTCAAGGATCGGGACAATCAGGGAAAGACTGTCTTTTATGCGTACCGTATGGCCGTAGCCTTCCACAAGGAGGGGATACTGACCCTCGATGCCCTCCAGCAGAAATTCGTGGAGATGGCTCGCTTGGAGGATTTCCAACACCGCATCCGCGCCATGTTCGGTCTGGGAGAGCGCAACCTGACCCCCAAGGAGAAAAAGTATTTTTCTACATGGCTCTACGAGTACAAGTACGACATCGAGATCGTTGAGCTGGCCTACAACATCACGGTGGACACCAAGGGAGCCCCCAATATCAGCTACACCAACGGCATCCTCAAGCACTGGTATGAGGACGGACTGACTACGCTGGACGCCATCATTGCCAAGCGGGAGCTGGAGAGCAGCACCGTGCGGAGCATAAAAGAAGGGAAGATCTCCCCCGACAACGCCAAGGATACGGTGGAGGCCATTTTGGAAAGCGAGCCGGGAACCGCCAATGCTCCCCGTATCACCAACATATCCCAAGACATCAACATCCTCCGCCGCCTCATGAGCCTGGGCAACCGTATGCTCACCGAGGGGGAGATCGCCGCCTTTACCAAGTGGCGGGCGAACTTCGGCTTCCGCTACGAGATCGTCTACTATGCCTATCAGATCACCCTGGAAAACCGTGGGGAGTACAAGCTCCCTTACATGGACGCCATCCTTACCAAATGGCACGAGCAGAAACTCACCAACCTGGATGCAATCAAGGCCTACGAGAAGGGGTATCAGGAGGACAAGCAGCGGAAAAAGACCTCGGCCAACGCTCCCGCCAAGGACGGTTCCTTTGAGACCGAGGACTTCTTTGCCGCCGCCGTCAAGCGGAGCTTTGGAGAGGATTTCGACCCCGCCATTCTGAATCAATAAAAAAGAGGTATCGCTATGGGATACAACCAAGCCAATTATACCCGGATCCGCAAGGAATATGAAACCAAATACCTGCGCGCCCGCGAGGCCGCCGACCTGCGCCGCTCCGAGGTGCTCTTTGCCATCCCCGAGCTGGCCGAGATCGACCGCGCCCTTGGACAGACGGGACTGGTGGTCATGAATGCCGCCATGCAGGGCGGTGACGTAGCCGAGAAGATCGAGGAGGCGCGCCGAGAGAACCAAGCTCTGCTGGAGCGCAAGCGCCGACTTTTGGTGGACAACGGTTTCCCCGCCGACTACACCGAGGTCAAGTACGAGTGCCCCCTCTGCCAGGACGAGGGCTTCTACGAGTTCAAGATCTGTACCTGCATGAAGAAAAAGCTGGTGGAGGCGGCCTACGAGTCCTCGGGCATGGCCCACCTGCTCCGCACCCAGTCCTTTGAAAACTTTGACCTTACCTACTACGCCGAGGATCCCCGCACCGCCACCCACATGAAGCGGGTGCTGGACATTACCAAGGCTTATGCCGAGAACTTCGATCCAGCCAGTCCCGCCAATATGATCTTCATGGGGGGGACGGGTCTGGGCAAGACCCACCTGTCCACCGCCATTGCCGGTACGGTCATCGACAAGGGCTGTGACGTCTTCTACGCGGGCGCCATCACCCTCTTGTCCGACTTCGAGATGCAGAGATACGGCAACTCCGCCGGCGGCGAGACGGGTCTGGGCACCTCCCAGTACTTCGACTGCGACCTGCTCATCATCGACGACCTGGGCACCGAGGTCATCAACCAGTTCACCGCCACGGTGCTCTACAACGTGATCAATACCCGCCTCAGCCGCAAGAAATCCACCATCATCAACACCAATTTCTCTCAGGACGAGCTGCGCGCCAAGTACGCCGACCGCATTACCAGCCGTATTTTCGGTGAGTACCGCGTGATCCCGTTTGTGGGGAGAGACGTGCGGATGGGGAAGGTGCAGAGGAAGAATTGAAAAGATAAACATACACCGCCAAGGATAACCACGGCGTTTTTTGGAGAAACAAACATTTCCTAAAAAAATTAAAAATCATAACCGCCGTACCTATGATATAATCCCCTTAGAGTAGACACTTGAAAAAACAAAAAGTTTTCAAGACTACTTTAAGGGGGTTATTTTATGCAAAGAAAATCACCGAAGAACAAGAAATATAGTGTAGAACTCAG
>JAZSBH010000146.1:0-2916 GCA_045602325.1 Eubacteriales bacterium
GTTAAGCCCCTTTTTCAAAAGGGGCTTGCGGGTCCAGGGCAGAGCCCTGGCGCTCCCCGATAAACTGCAATTTGAAATTACCCCTGGGCCAAATACTCCTCCGCAAAATGCACCGCCACAGCCCCGTCGCCCACGGCGGTCACCACCTGGCGCAGAGCCTTGGTGCGGACATCACCCACGGCATACACACCCGAGAGATTGGTTTTCGTGGTCTCGTCGGCTACGATATACCCCGCCTGATCCAGCTCGATCTGCCCTTCAAACAAGTCCGTGTTGGGCTTGCGGCCAATGCTGACGAAAATGCCGTCGCAGGCCACCTCGATGATCTCACCCGTCTTGAGGTTCTTCACGCGGGCGCCCTGCACGCGGCCGTCCATCATATAATCGGTGACCGCGCTGTCCCACAGAAACTCCACGTTCTCGGCCCTCATAAGGGGCTCGTGGTAGATACGGGTTGCCCGCAGAGTGTCGCGGCGGTGCACCACGGTGACCTTGGAGGCCAGATGGGACAGGTACAGGGCATCCGCCGCCGCGGTGTTGCCGCCGCCGATGACCATGACCTCCTTACCCTTGTAGAAGCGTCCGTCGCAATGGGCGCAGTAGTGAAGCCCCTTGCCGATAAGCTTCTCCTCCCCGGCGATCCCCAGCGTGCGGGGGTCAGCCCCCGTGGCGATGACCACGGTGCGGGCAAAGTAGACCTCCTCGGTGGTCACCACCCGCTTGATATCCCCCTCCAAAGCCACCTTAGTGACCTCGGCATATACGGTCTTCGCGCCGAACCGCTCGGCTCCCGCCTGCATCTTCATACCCAGGGTAAAGCCCTCCACCCCTTCCTCAAAGCCGGGGTAGTTGTCGATGATGTCGGTCAAAGCCATCTGCCCGCCGATGGACATTTTTTCAATGACAGCGACCTCCAGTCCCGCCCGCGCGGCGTACAAAGCCGCCGTGTAGCCCGCAGGGCCACCACCGATGATGATCATATCGTATACGTGTTCCATGTGTATTCTCCTTCAATGATGTATGCAAATTGGGGTTTATCGAGGGGGCTTTGCCGCCTCGACCCCCACTTAAACCCTTCTTGAAAGAAGGGTTTAAGAATCCCAAGAACTTTTAAATAAACATTGATATATAACCCTTTGTAAAAGTTTTTGGAGATCCAAGAACCTTTTTTCAAAAAGGTTCTTGGCCACCGGAGGCCGCTCTCCCGCTCCCCAACAAACCCCAATTTACCTCACTTTTTCAGCGATTTCGTAGAAATAAGGATCCGCTTCAGGCAAAACGGGATTCAGCAAACTGTCAAACAGTTCCTCCCCGATGTATGCCCGCGCTTCCTCGATCCATCTTTGCTCTTTTTCGGTGCCCAAATCCCGAATGGCATAGCTGATCTTCTTGTACGCGCCGGGGATGATGAACAAATGCTCGGCATCCGCATACCCCTGCTCGTAGCGCAGCCCCAGGTGGAGTCCGCTCTCGTCATTCAGCGGCATATCCGTGTAGCGATTGATAAGGAACTGCTCCACGGCCGGGCATTTCTTCAGCTTCTGCCACAGGAGCACAAAGGCGTACGCCCCCTTGTTCTCGCTCTCGGGATCACCGTAATCGGTGTGGAACCCCTGCTCATCGAACACCATCCGACGGGGCTTTCCGCGGTAGCAAAGGGCAGGGTGCTCCGCCAGAGCCTGCCACAGCTCGGGGTTCTTCAGGGTAATGCGGTGGGTGTTGTTTTCAAATGTTGCGGTCGTGTCGTTGTAGAAATCGGGGTGGGTCAGATCCTCGGGATAGGGGTGCGCCGAGATACCCCACTCAAAGTCGCCGTCCCTGCGGCTAATAGCCGCCAGGTAGGCCAGCACCTCCCGTCCACCGTAGTAGCGGAGCGGATCGGGTCTGAAGGGCACGGCGTAGTAATGATCCAGCGACAGATGAACGCGATGGGAGGCATTGTACTTGCGGGCGATCAGGTGGGCGAGGCGGAGCTGCTGGGTGTATTCCTCCATGAAATCCTTGCAGGCCATGGCGCCGCAGTTGTGCCAGACCGCCTGGGCATTGATCTCATTGCCCACGTCCATAATGACCGAGCAGAACAGGGGGCTTGTGGGATCGGCGTAGCGGGCGCAGAGGAAATCCACGCAAGCACAGTACATGTCCAGCCCTTCTTCGGTGCGGAGGTTGAAGGCACTCATCTGCTCCGAAAAACCGGTATCCTCGTAGTCGGGATGGCCGATCACCCGACGAAGAGCCTCGTCAGACCCCTTCAGGCGGTAGGAAAAGCGGTTGATGAGCCGTACAAGACAGGGAATTCCCCGCTGAATACAGGGCTGCATCAAGCGGTCGTACATATCCATGACTGACTTGACGAAATAGTAGGTCTTGCCGTTCCACACGTGGGGAATATCATTTGCATCCGGCGTCACAGTCTGGATCCAGGTGGAATTGATCTCGGTCATCATACCGCCGAAGCCGTAAAAATCCATATCCTCTCCGGAACAGGTGACCCAGGTGCCCACGGGCTTGTCCCCGGGCGGGATATCCCGCTCCCCCCGCGCAAAATCGGAAGCCAGATCGGTGACATAGCAGACACCGTCTACCTCCTCACCGCCGACGGTGACGGCAAAGCGGCAGATCAAGAGATCGTATTCCCCCGCATAGCGGGGAAAGATCAGGCAGCCGTTTTCCACCCGATCGGTCTCATACACAAGCCGGGAGGGGGTTTTGTTCCCCGTCTCACCGTGAACCAGCGGGACGTATGCACGCCCCACACAGCCGTCCGAAAAAATTCCGTCACATCGAATCGCAATACGATCCCTGTACGCCGTGATTTCAGTTATGCGCATGGTATTTGTCCTCCTGTCGGTTGATATCATACTGTATTTCAAATTTGGGTTTGACGGGCAGGGGTTTCACCCCTGCACCCCACCA
>JAZSBH010000147.1:0-2648 GCA_045602325.1 Eubacteriales bacterium
AAACCCAGTTACATTATACTCGGAGGTTTAACTCTTTTCAATACTTTTTGCTTCGGGCTTGCTTGTAGCTCGCCCTTTTTATTGTCGCTTCGCTCGCTTTCGGCTCCCCCAGTAGAACTGGGGGTTTATTTGGATGCCAAACAGAACCGAGTCACCCTTTCGGGTGGCTCGGTTTTCTGTTTTAGGGCGTCGACCCACGCTCATCCGGGGGCAGGGGGAAACGGCCAACGGTCAACGGTCAACGGTCAATATTCCGCCAGGATCTCCTGCAGGCGGGTCTCGGCTTCGTCGGCGCGGAGGCGGTCGGCGGCAAAGGCACGGCGGAGGAGCTCGGCGGGAATATGCTCGTCGTACTTCTCAAAAACGGGTACTTCCCCGCTCTGCACCAGGGTCTCGCAGTCGATGCCGTCGGTCTCGGCCAGCCCTGCCAGATGGGAGATGAGGTCGTAGTCATTGCCCCGCTCCATGCGGAAGGTCATGTAGTAGCACCCCTCGAATTCCAGATTGCTGATCTTGCAGAGGGAGGAATTGCGGGCGATGAACTTTCGCAGGGTGCGGAAGGAACGGGTACCCAGCCAGGGGAACAGGCACCAGGTGTAGCCACCGAGGGAGACAAGAGAGTGGGTGAGCATCCCCGTGTTGCGGGCGACGTGGCGGGCGACCTCGATGCGCTTCATGGCGTTGGGCTTGAGGTAGGGGTAGACCGTGTCCTCCGTGAGGATGCGGCGCATACGCTCTACGATCTTGGTGTGGATCTCCCCGAAGTCTCCCGGCCAGGAGACCTCCATCTTGCCGTCCACCTGACGGACGTAGATCAGCTTGCGGGCGATATCCAGCTCCTCCACCTCCCAAACGCGGCCTGCGAGGGCGAAGCGATCCCCCACGGGGGGCGGGGTGGTGATGGTGCCGATCTCGTCGGAGCCTGCGCGGACGGTGAAGTCCTCGGAGTCCTTGAAGACGGCGTAGAACTTAAAGCTTTTCAGCAGGCGCTCCCCTGCCATGCCGACGATCAGCCCCTTTTCCTCGGTCATCTCGATAAAGTCGTGCTCGATCATGGAGACCATGAGGGTGCGGTAGTCCTCCTTGGTAACCTCGGCAAAGGGGGGCAGGGACAGCACCCGCTCGGCCAGGCGGCGGGGGGTAAGCTCACCCGAGGCGGCCAGCACCGACAGGGTCTGGTGGAACAGCAGGGACATGGGCATTTTGCGGCGCTGGGGAGGCTCGATGAAGCGCTCCTCGATGTAGAGCTGGATGATGGCAATGCCCCGCAGCAGCTCCCAGGGAATGAGCTGGGGCAGGGGGGTATTGGGCAGGGGATCCTCCTCCCGGAAGACCATCATCATCTCGGGGGGCTCGCCGCGGCGTCCCGAGCGTCCCAGGCGTTGGAGGAAGGAGGTGACGCTGTTGGGCGCCTGACTCTGGAGCACCCGCTCCAGGCGGCCGATGTCAATGCCCAACTCCATGGTCACCGTGGCGCAGGTGACCGCGAAGATCTCCTCGTCCTTCATCTTGGCCTCGGCCTCCTCGCGGATGGAGGCGGACAGGTTGCCGTGGTGGATGAGGAAGACGTCCTGCTCCCCGCGGGCCTTGGCGATCTGGCGGAGGGTGGCGCAGAGGTACTCGGTCTCCTCGCGGGAGTTGGCGAAGACCAGGGATTTTTTATTCTTGACGCAGTCGTACATATACTCATAGCCCGCGTCGATCTTATTGTAGGTGGTTTGAGGCAGGGCAGACTCCACCATGGCGGCGGCGACGGCCCCGGCGGTGGACAAGTCCAAAGCCCTTCCGTAATCGGTGACGGTGGAATCTTCCTGCTCCGACAAGTCTTTTTCTTCCTCGGGCAAGTCCTCTCCATCCCCCTCGGTATCGCTCGGGAGGCTGCTCTGATCGGATCTGGCGTTCTGGATATAGAAGTGCTCCAGCCCCAGCCGCCAGCGGATCTTCCCTTCCTCGAAGGTAGGGACGTCCACGGGAATGCCGGTGTCCCCTGCCAGCCAGTCGGCGGCGAGGTTCGGGTCGCCGATGGTGGCCGACAGGCCGATACGGCGAGGGGTACGGCCGATGAGGTGACCGATGCGGGTGAGCTGGCAGATGATCTGGTTGCCGCGGTCGCTCCCTGTGAGGGTGTGGATCTCGTCGATGACGATGTAGCGGAGGTCGCCGAAAAGCCGCACGATGTCATTGGAGCGGTTAATGAGCATGGCCTCCAAGGACTCGGGGGTGATCTGGAGGATGCCCGAGGGCTTTTCCAAGAGCTTTTTCTTATGGGACTGGGCCACGTCGCCATGCCATCTGGTGACCTGTATGCCCGTCATGTCCAAAAGCTCGTCCATGCGGGAGAACTGGTCGTTGATGAGGGATTTGAGGGGGCAGATGTACAGCGCCCCTACGCTCATGGGAGGGCGCTCCACGAGGTCGGAGAGGATGGGGAAAAAGGCCGCCTCGGTCTTGCCGCTGGCGGTGGAGGACGTGAGCAGGAGGTGGTGGTCGGTAAGGAACAGGGTCCTCGCCGCCGCCACCTGCACCCCCCGCAGGGCTTCCCAGCGGTGGGTGAAAATGTACTCGCGGATGAACTCGGGAAAGCGCTCGAATATGCGGTCGGCTTCGGTCATGGGGGGCAAGTCGGGGGCCAAGCGGGCTTAGGAAGA
>JAZSBH010000148.1:0-13641 GCA_045602325.1 Eubacteriales bacterium
CTTCTGCAGGGGGTAGTCGGCGGGGCACTTACCCAGAATGGTGAGGGTCTCCACGTTCATCTCCACGCCGTTGCGCTCGGAGGCGATCAGGGTACCCGTGGCGGTCAGAGACGCGCCCACCATCATGGCCTCGCGGGCGTCCTCCTCGGAGATGCCCTCGGAGCCCACGGTATTCTTGTCGATCACAAGCTGCAGATTGCGGAAGCAGGAGCCGTCGTTGACCTCCATGAAGGAGACGTTCTTGGAATCACGGGCAGTACGAACCCAGCCGCAGATGACCACCGAGGTGCCGACGTAGGACTCGGACTCGGCAAACAGCTTTTTGATGTCTGTGTGTTTCATGTGTATGTTTCTCCAATCTTGGAAATTTGCAAATCGTTACTGTTTATTATAGCACAAAACGCGGGGGTTTACAAGGGGTTTGGGAAATTTTTTCTCATGCTATTACTTTTTTGTAAAAGCAAGGGTAGCGCACGCGCTACCCTTGCTTATTAAGAAAGGTTACTCTATCGGAGTCAACAATACCTGCGCCCCACTCTCTGTCTGGTCACTGTTGGAAGAATAGCTAATATACATACTCATGTATACATCACCTACCGTATTTGTGGTGACCTCAAAGCCATTGATCTTCAAATCTGTCAAATTCCAGGAAGCTACCTCGGTCTCCAGCTTTCCTGCGGCTTTATCCAAGGCCTCCTTGGTCACAGTGGCAGACAGAGAGTTATACTTCCCTACACATGCGCCGTTATAGCCTTTTACTGTGCCTGTCTCAGCATCCACCAACACCAGAATATCCTCGTCGGTATTATATCCGTACAATTGACGCATATAACCAACCCAGTACCGCAGAGGGTTGTTAGTATCCTGAGATACAGATACGCAAGGAATATTGGTTAGCACCTCGGCGGGAAGTATCTCAGCCAAAAAGGCATCGGATATTGCCTGTGCCCGTTCAAGAGTCATTTCTCCGATGTTCTCAGTCTGTCCGGGCTCGCTTACCTTGAAGTAATAAGTCATCAGATCCGTGTTCTGCAAAAATCGAACCTCGGTTCCTTCGTTATTTTGGTATCGATCGTATGCAGAATAGAAACTACCGTATTCCCCCTTCACATAGGTAAGGCGACTACAGGATGATTTGCTGTAGGTGAAGTTTCCCAAGGGAGTTGTACGAATACTTCCCTTCAAGGTTTCCACGGTCACATTATCTACAAGCGTTCCAATGCCAACCAGAGAGGACACAGCCATGTTCTGCATTGAAGCGGGCAGTTCTACTTCTTCTTCTCCCGGGATATAAACGAAATCATAGTCTCCGATTTCTACCGTAGGTTCCTTAACTTCAGTTTCAGCATCTATCGTCTCGAAAGAGACAGTTTCGTTACCCGTCGTATCATTTGTGGTTGCAAACACCTCATCCGTCTCTCCCACAGGCGGCACCACGGGCGGCCTAACAGGCGGGTTCTCCCCGCTCTGCTTCAGGATCCCTACCCCCAGCACAGCCACGACGGCCAGTGCGGCCACCGTCGCCGCCACCGCGGCAATACGAATCAAGCGAACCTTGTTCCCCGTGCGGATGGGCGCATCGGGTGCGGCTTCCAGAATATAGCGGGGGTCAATACCCTCCATAGCTTCAAATGCAGTAGTTCCTTTCATAACTTGTAACCCCTTTCTTCCAAAAATTTGCGGAGCTTGTTCCGCGTCTTGTAGAGCTTTACCGTGACGGCGTTGACGGTCATTCCTTCCCTCTCGGCCAGCTCGGCGGGCATCATGGCGTACCAGTAGCGGCGCACGAACAGCCGGCGGTCGGTGTCCTTAAGTCCCGCCAAAAATTCGTTGAGCAGCTCGGGCAGCTCCCCGGCCGCCTCCTCGGGAGCGGGGATGCAGGCCTCCAGCTCCTCGAAGGCCACCTCCAGCTCACGGTTGCGCTTGGCGGCGCGGCTCTCGTGGTAGCGGTTGATGCAGAGCCTGCGGGTCACGGTGGCTATGTAGGCCTTGAGGGAGGCGGGCTCGTCAGGCGGGATGCTGTTCCACACCTTTAGGTAGCTGTCACTGACGCACTCCTCGGCATCCTGCTCGTTTCCCAGGATATCGCGGGCGATGGTCATGCAGTACGTGCCGTACTTGGCCGTGGTCTCAGTGATGGCTCTCTCGTCACGGGCGAAAAACAGGCGGATGATGTCGCTGTCGGTCATGGCGGCTCCTTTCTCGGGAATAGCCCCGATTCGGTATTGAACACGGTACCCTGTTCATCTACAAGGACAGGAAAAAAACGGGATTCTGTCCACTGTAACAAAAATATTTTTAAAAAAATGAGAGCGGCATCTCTGCCGCCCCCATTTCGATGGTTATTGATTCAGGCTTTGCTTCTTCGGCTCCACAGCCATCGGATGACCCCCATCCCCACCGTCACCAGCACCCCGCCAACCCCGAGAGTCAGCACGTAGGCGGCAAAGAAGACGGGGTAGGGGGTATTCTGCTGAAACCAAGACAGCACGGGGATCATGCAGTAGCCGTCGCGGGCGATGTAGAACATATTGAAGGTGTAGTCCCCCGCAAAGCCCAGCGCCATTTCCAGCTCGTTGAGCAACAGGGCGATACAGGGCATGGGCAGGTAGACCGCGGCGGCGGTCAGGGCGGTCCGCACCGACGGGGTGACCGCCTCGATCAGCCAGAGGTAGAGCCCGAAGATCAGCATGGCACCGTGCCAGAGCATGGTGTGGATATTGAGGAACACGATTTCGTGGAACACGTCGGCGGCTGGGTAGAACAGCACTGCACAGCCCGCCACGGGGGAATACGTGGCGAGAAACGCCAGGAGGGCTTGCCGCGCACGCCCTGCGGGCAGGCACATGGCCACCAGGGAGACGTAGATGGGCACCGAGCAGAACTGGAATGGGAATCGATCCCAGTTGTACGCCCAGCCCTGGGATGGGTCGTAGCTGTAGGTGATCTGCTTGCCGATTTCCAGAAGAAGCAGACCGATACCGAAGATCATCAGACCGCAGCGGAGATTCCCTTCACCGCCCGGGAGTTTTCGGCGAAAGATCACCAGGAGGACACAGATACACAGAATGAACGCCACCGAGCCCAGGTGAAACAGGCCAAAGGACGCAGGGCGCACGGAAAAACGCGGGGTGCTATCCAGCAGGTGTTCAAGCAAGCTCATGGCGGTCTCCTTTCGTTGATTTTGGGGTATTTCCCTGTTTCCGGAAACGGTCGGCCACCCCCCACAAGGCGGGTGGCCGACCGGCAGATCAGTTCAGCTGCTGAATGGTGACAGAGCCCACCAGATACTCCACGGTGGTCAGACCGTAGAAAAGGAGATCGTCGGTGCCACCGGGGGTGTTGGTATCAAAGGTGACCGTCAGAAGGCGGCTGTTGGTTTCGGAAACCTCTATTTTGTAGCTCACCTCTGCGGAGTTCTGTACACCGCCCTGCATATGGAGCAGAACAAAAGCGCCGCGAGGCAGGGTGGTCGCCAGGTTGCCCAACACGTCGTAGACCTGCATGGTGATACGGAACTTCTTGCCGCCCGTCAGGTTGTTGGGCAGAGAAGCGAAGGTGAAGTTCTCGTTGGCATAGTAGAAGGTATCGCCAAAGCCGTTCTCGCGGAGGAGCGCGGCGGTCTTTTCGGGAAGAAGGGCCGTTGAGGCGTAGGAGGCGTGGCCGGTATCCAGGAGCTTACCCTCGGTGAAGTCGAAGGTGTAACCCGCCTTCAGCTCGTCGGCAGTAAGGGTGTGGTAATCGTTGCGGGAGAGGAACACGTCAGGCTTCAGGGACTTGGCCTGGGTGATGGTGAAGTCACCGATGTAGATATCGGCGTACTGCGTGGGCGTATTATTGATAAAGAATTTCAAAGACTTCTCACCGGTACTGCCCACCGTCCAGTCCATCTCAAAGTGGTAGAAGCCCTCGCCCGTGAACAGCCCCTCGGCCAGGGCACGGTTCCCGGGGGTCTCGTCCATGGCCAAAAGGTAGATCTTTGTGCCGTCCTTGGGAATCATGGGAGAGGCAATGTAGGCGTCTATGGAAATATGGTAGGTCTTGCCCTGCACGTAGTATTCCTTGTCGGTCAGACCCGTGAAATCGCCCAATGCGCCATTGACATGCAGGACGACGCCCGAGGTAAAGCCGGATTCGGCATTCAGAATGGCGTTCTTTACGGTCTCGTCCGGGATCTTATCGTAGGTCAGCGCCTCTCCCTTCTTACCGATGGTCAGATCCCCCGACCAAATGAAGGTGTGCCCGTCGTAAAGCTGATCCTGGGAAGGATTCTTGGAGGAGGTAGCGGTCACGTTGACCTTACCGACGTACACCGTCGCACCGGCAGGAACGTCGATGTAGATACCCGTATTGCCGTCCTCGGCATTGTACAGGAAGGCAGCGGAGGCAATGGCGCCGCTTTCGGTGAACATGGAATCGTTCAGAGCCGTCGCGGCATCTCCCTTGAGGAATCCCGCCGTCCCGGCCGCCGCACTGCCCGTGGCCGTTGCGTAGTAGCTGATGGCGAACATGTAGGACTTCTCGTTCTTATGGAACTCGGGGAGGAAGTCGCTGGACAGACCGCCCAGGATATAACGGGTACCGCTCTCACCGCCCGTCAAGACCAGAACCCGGTCACCGAAGCCATTATTGGCAGAGAGCAGGTCGCGGACCGCCGCATCCTCCAGCCCCGACAGAGACAGCACGGTTGCCCCCTCCACAGGCATCATGTATTTCGTCCAATCGTAGATGGCGGTATTCACGAAATCAGTATCGTCGGGGGTAATGACGTGAGGAACGGTGGACATCTTGCGATTCTTGTAGGTGTAGAGTTCTTCCTCTGTCCAGGTCTCGTTTTCAGTATAGGTCACGTTGCGGGCTGCGGCTATCGTGGCACCGCCGTTGAAGGTGCAGCCCCAGAAACCAAAGTCGGTCATGGCCTTGCGTATCGAGCTGCCTGCGGCGCTGATATCGATGCTGCCGCCGTTGAAGGTACAGTCGATATAGTCGATGTTACCGGGCAGAGGTCCCTCTACGCTACCGTCCTCGCGGATCCAGGTGACAAGCATATCGAAGGTGCATTTTTCAATGCGGATATCTCGGCGGAAACGGAAGGTACCCGTAAAGCGGCTGTTCGTAACGGTGGAGCCGGGGGCGCAGGTATCGCGGTTACCCACCAGCCAGCCTTGCTCCACCTTTTTCAGTTCCTGTCCGTACTCCATCACGAGATCCACGGTGCCGTTGGGATTGGTGATGACGCGGCGGACCGTAGCTACGCCTGCATAGGCGCCTTTACTACTGAACACGTCAATGACGTCACCCTCGCGGCAATCAAAGGCCACGTAGGCACCCATGGTGTAGTGCTCGTAATTGACGACCGTAAACTGGTTGCCGTTCTTCACCGAGGTGATGTAGCCCAGGGTATTGCTGACGTTGAAGACATCGTCGAACAGCACGTCCACGTCGCATTCGTTCCAGTGGATGGGACGGCGGTTGTCCTTGACGTGGTAGCCGTCGCGCCAGGAGACCATCTTGATCTCGCGGTTATTTTCCTCACCGGGAATATAGTCCACGTTCTCAAAGTAGATCTCGGCGTCGTTGGATCGAACGTTAGCGATAAAGGAAGGAGCAGACCAGACTTCGATATTCTCAAAGACGATGCAACCCGTGTTGTTGGCAATATACATGATCTCGCTTTGCACGTGGCCAATACCGGGGTTGGGGAGGAAGGCCTTATCGCCCACATTATAGGGATGTGTATTGTCCGTGTAAGTTACCTGCACCTCTTTGTCGCCTGTCTTGTGCATCTTATCAATGAACATATGAGGGCGGTTCTGAATGCCTTCGTTGTACTTAATGGAGAATCCTACGCCGCCGTAGTCCCAGGAGGAGGTGTTTGGGTTGATATCGGTATCATAGGTCACGGTCTTGCCGCTCACAGCCTTGACGGTACCCACCAGGTAAGGCGATACCGACAGATCCAGCTTCATATTACAGAAGCGGATATCCGAGCTAGACACCATGGCAAAATAGCTGATGCCGGGGGCAAACTTGAACACCGAGCCGCCGCCGTCCACGGTGACACCGTCGGCGCCGTTCATGGCGAAGGGGGATGCGAACACCGAGGCATTGCGGTCGGTGGAGCCGATGTAGTAGGTCTTACCCGACTCAAAGAGCAGGGTAGCCTTTTGCTCGATGGCGGCCTCGATAGCCTTGCCGATGGCGGGGCCGTCGTCGGTCTTACCGTCGCCCTTGACGCCGAAGTCAGCAGCGTTGAGCACCGTCTCGGTCTTGGCGCCCGCCTGCTCCTTGGGATACTCGGAGCGGTTGATGGGCTCGGGCACGGGTTCAGTCTCGGACTCAGCAGTAGGAGCCTCGGTGGAAGCCTCGGAAGCCGCTTCGGTAGCATCCTCGGTGACGTCGCCCGTAGCAGGAAGCGTATCGGCTCCGGTGTCCGCGGGATTATCGGGCTGCTTGCAGGCGGCAAGTGCAAAACAAAGTGATGTCAGAAGCATAAAGCTCACGATCAAAATCAGTCGGCGCAGTGTATGAGTCGTTTTCATAGGCTGTTCCTTTCTGTCCCTCAGGGGAATATGGATAGAAGTAGACATATTATACCATAAAAAAGAGGGAATTGCAATAGATTTTGTGAAATCAATCCTAATTTATAAAAAAAATCCCCTCTCCGCGGGGGAGAGGGGAAAAGAGATCATTCGGCAGTTGGGTCACTCTGTGACCGGGTCACCGCTTGCGGCAGGGACGTAAGGGGTCAGGCCAAAGGCGGCAAGCCATTCGTAGGTGGGGGTTTCGGTCAGTTCTTTCAGAGAAACCTCATAGAAAACACCGTTGTCCTCACAGTACATCCGTACATTCCAAGGAGCCGTATCAGACACCCGCTCGGGGAATGGCCGCTGATCCTCCAGCAGGTAGCGAAGCACCATATACACCGTTTTTCCGTTCTGCTCGGTCTCAATGAAGATGTCGCGATAGGTCTCGGCACTGTTGTAATACTCCACAATGCGGCAAGGTACGCCGTCAAAGGTGGGTTCCTCGTCCCGCGTGATGGTAGCGCCTTTTGACCAATCGTACATGCGATCCTTGGAGGTTGTCCAATCGTCCACATATGAAATCCAGCCGGATTTGAACAGCTCCCCCCTCACAAAAAAGTCGTAGGTTGTGCTATGCAATGCCACGGAAGAAACGTATGCGCCCTCAGGCAAGGCGGCGTCATACAAATGATTCAGATCGCAGATCTGATACCCTTTTTCCGTCTTGGTAAAGGCTGCCTGCAGAACAATGCTCCGGTATTCATCCAGCTTGCTTTCCCGAAAGCCGGTTGCCAGATCCGCCATGGAGTCGAAATAAATTTCACCTATCTGACATGCCAGCTTATCCTCTTCCGAAGCCTCGTATTCCTCGAAGAATTCTATGTAACATCCTACCCCGTCAGCCGTAAGAGTATACTGATCGGTAGATAAGGTTCCGTCTATCAGGGTCACGTGCTCAGGCTTGGGAATGGACTGCGTTTCAATCTCAACAGGGGTTGTTTCGCCGGAGATGGCATCGGTCTGCGCTGCCGTGCTTTCAGCAGGTACATCGGGTTGTGTGCTACACGAGATGGCCGTGAGAATCAAAACCAACACCATCATCATACATACAATACGCTTCTTCATACAGAGACCACTTCCTTTCGTTTCATATTTAATTGGGCTTTGCTTATTTTCATTATACAATATTCCTCCTTCTACTGTCAATACCTATTTCGCCTAAAATATTTCTTCAAAAAATATGTAAAATAAATAAAAAATCCCCCTTGACAAATCCCCTGTTTTGTATTATAATAGTGCAATAGTTTTTATTACACTAAAGTGCTAAAGGAGACCGGATATTTCATGAAGCCTCTTCATAATTCCGACGTGGACGCCCTCTTTGAGGCAGTCCTGTCCCTCAAAACCGTGGAGGAATGTTACGCATTCTTTGAGGATGCCTGCACCATCAAGGAAATTCTGGATATTTCCCAACGGCTCAAGGCGGCCAAAATGCTCTCTGCAGGCGCCAATTACGCTGACATCAGCCGCGAGACCGGCATGAGCACCGCCACCATCAGCCGCGTCAGCAAGTGTCTGGAATACGGAGCGGGCGGTTACAGAGCCGTGATTGATCGGATGGGTGAAAACGCTCCGCAGGATCAAAATTAACATTATCAAGCAAGGATATTTACCATGAATCAAACCTATTTCAAGCCTGAGGAGCGAGCCGTATTCGCTCTGCGGGAGCTCTACCGCGGCTACGGGTATCTCCCCTTCAAAATGAGCAAATTTGAGGAATACGACCTCTACGTCCGCAACAAGGACTTTCTGGTCAGCGACCGCATCATCACCTTCAACGACATGGGCGGCAAGCTCCTGGCCCTCAAGCCCGACGTGACCCTCTCCATCATCAAAAACGGCGAGGATACCCCCGGCTACAAGCAGAAGGTCTGCTACAACGAAAACGTCTACCGCGTATCGGGGAGCACCCACCACTTCAAGGAGATCCTGCAGACGGGACTGGAGTGCATCGGCGATCTGGACGCTTACGACATCTGCGAGGTGGTGACTCTGGCCGCCGCTTCCCTGGATACCGTCAGCCCAAAATTCGTGCTGGACGTCTCCCACATGGGCATTCTCTCCGCCCTGCTGGACGATATGGGCACGAATGATAGCGTGCACCGTGAGATCGCCCGCCTTATCGCCGAGAAAAACACCCACGACCTCACCCGCATCTGTGCCGAGGCGGGGATCGATCGTGATGACGCAGAGACTCTCTGCGACTTCGTGGGCATTTACGGGGATATGGACAGCGTGCTGGATCGTCTCGCCCCCCTCTGCCGCCGTCACGAGGCCGCAACCATCGCCCTCTCGGAGCTGACTGTGCTCCGCGACCACCTGAAGCAGACCTCCTACGCCGACCGCATCCGCTTTGATTTCTCCATCGTCAACGACATGACCTACTACGGAGGCGTGGTCTTCTGCGGATTCCTGGACGGCATTTGCGAGTGCGTTTTGTCGGGCGGCCAGTACAATAAGCTCATGCGCCGCATGGGTCGTAAGGCAGGAGCCATTGGCTTTGCCCTGTACCTCGATCTTCTGGAAGGCATGGAGCAGTCCTCCCTCGCCTACGACGTGGACGTGCTGGTGCTCTACGATGCCACCATCTCCCCCGCTGCCGTCACCGCCCGAGTAGAGGCTCTGCGCGCCGAGGGCAAAACCGTATCGGCCCAAAGAACCATTCCCGACAAGGTGCGATATGCCACACTCTGTGACATGAGAAAGGAGGGCGCGAGATGATCAACGTTGCATTACCCAAAGGCAGACTTGGCGAAAAGGTCTACACCATGTTCGCTAAGGCCGGCTACGAATGTCCCGCCCTGCTGGAGAACAGCCGCAAGCTGATTTTTGAAAACACTCAAGCCGGCGTACGCTACTTCTGGGTCAAGCCCTCCGACGTGGCCATCTACGTGGAGCGTGGTGCCGCCGATATCGGAGTGGCGGGTAAAGATATCCTCTTGGAATATCAGCCCGACGTGTTCGAGCTCCTCGACCTCGACCTCGGTAAGTGCCGTATGGCGGTGGCCGCCAAAAAAGACTTCTACGACGACGGTCAGCGTACGCTCGGCGTGGCAACCAAGTTCACCAACATCGCCGCCCGCTACTATGCCTCGAAGTGCCGCGAGATCGATATGATCAAGCTTAACGGCTCCATTGAGATTGCCCCCATTCTGGGGCTATCCGACGTCATCGTGGACATCGTGGAAACGGGAAAGACCCTGCAGGAAAACAACCTGGAGGTCAAGGAGACCATTCTCCCCATCTCCGCCCGCCTCATCTGCAACAAGGCGGCCTTCCGCTTCAAGACTGCCGAGATCGAGACAATCACTTCCTTTATGAAAGCACAGGTAAACGCAAATGATTAAGATTTATAAATACGGCGAGGTTCCGAACAGTGAGATCTTCGCCCGTGACAATATCGCCTCCAATGTGGAGGGCATCGTGACCAGTATCATCGCCGACGTAGTCGCCAACGGCGACAAGGCTCTCTACGCCTATGCCAAGAAGTTCGATAAGGCCGATCTCACCTCTCTTGAGGTGACTCCCGCCGAGATCGACGAGGCCGTGGCTTCGGTTGAGCCCGAGTTTCTGGACATTCTCCGTGAGGCCGCCGACAACATCCGCGAATTCCACGAGAAGCAGGTGCGGAACAGCTTCATCATCAGCGAGCGGGACGGCGTGGTCATCGGTCAGAAGGTGACCCCCATCGAAAAGGTGGGTCTGTACGTCCCCGGCGGCACCGCCGCATACCCCTCCACCGTGCTCATGGATACCATCCCCGCCAAGATCGCAGGCTGCTCCGAGATCGTCATGGTAACCCCTCCCTCGGCGTCGGGTAGGGTCAATCCCGTCATCCTCGCCGCCGCCAAGGTGGCCGGGGTGACCCGCATCTTCAAGATGGGCGGTGCCCAGGCCGTGGCTGCCCTGGCCTACGGCACCGAGAGCGTGCCCCGCGTGGACAAGATCGTAGGCCCCGGTAACGCCTACGTGGCCGAGGCGAAAAAGCAGGTCTTCGGCCGTGTCTCCATCGACATGATCGCAGGCCCCAGCGAGATTTTGGTTGTCGCAGATGCGACCTGCAACCCCACGTTCGTCGCCGCCGATCTCCTTTCCCAGGCCGAGCACGACCGCATGGCCTCTGCCGTGCTGGTCACCGATACCTACGCACTGGCCGAGGCCGTCTCCGCCGAGCTGGAGCGTCAGATCCCGCTGCTCCCCCGCGCCGAGATCGCTCGCGCCTCCATCGACAACAACGGCAAGATCATCGTGGCAGAGGGCAACCTCATGTTGGCCATCGACATCGCCAACGAGATCGCCCCCGAGCACCTGGAGCTGTGCATGGACAATCCCTTCGACTATCTGGACAAGGTCAAGCACGCCGGCTCCATCTTCATGGGCAAGTCCTGCCCCGAGGCACTGGGCGACTACTTCGCAGGCCCCAACCACACCCTGCCCACCAGTGGCACCGCGCGGTTCTCCTCTCCCCTGTCGGTGGATGATTTCGTCAAGAAGTCCCAGTTCACCTACTACACCCGTGAAGCGCTCTCCAAGGTAGCCGACAAAGTGGCCTACTTCGCCGAGAAAGAGGGGCTTTCCGCCCATGCCAGAAGCGCGACTGTGCGCTTCGAGGGGGACAAGCAATGAGCCGCTTTTTCAGCCACCGACTTGACAAGCTGGTTCCCTATACCCCCGGCGAACAGCCGAGGGATATGCAGTATATCAAGCTCAATACCAACGAATCCCCCTTCCCTCCCTCCCCCGCGGTCATCGAAGCGGCGGCCAAGGAGGCAGGGCGGCTGCAGCTCTACTCCGATCCCACCTGCAGAGAGCTGACCGACAAACTGGCCGAGATCTACGGCGTCTCACCCGAACAGGTGGTGCTCACCAATGGCTCGGACGAGGTGCTGAACTTCGCCTTCATGGCCTTTGCCGACGAGGAGCATCCTCTGGTGTTCCCGGAAATCACCTACGGCTTTTACCCCGTGTTCGCCGAGCTGAACCGCATCCCCTACAAGGAGATCCCCTTGAAGGAGGATTTCTCGGTGGACTACCGCGACTACCTGGATCTGGGTGGCAAAACCGGCGGTTGCACTACGGTCATCGCCAACCCCAACGCCCCCACGGGGCTTTGCCTGACCCTCTCCGAGATTGAAGAGATCGTCAGAACCAATCCCAACGGGGTGGTCATCATCGACGAGGCCTACGTGGATTTCGGTGCCGAGAGCGCCGTGGCCTTGGTGGACAAGTACGACAATCTTCTGGTCACCCAAACCTTTTCCAAGTCCCGCTCCCTGGCGGGAGCACGGCTGGGCTTCGGCATCGGTAACAAGAACTTGATCGCCGACCTGCACACGGTACGCTACTCCACCAATCCCTACAATGTAAATCGCATGACCGCCGCCGCCGGCTACGCCGCCCTCTGCGACAACGATTACTACATGGCAAACTGCCGTACCATCATGGAGAATCGGGCATATACCACCGAGGCTCTGCGCGCACTGGGGTTCGAGGTGCTTCCCTCCCTGACCAACTTCGTTTTCGCCAAGTCGAACAAGATTGGCGGTGAGGCACTGTATCTGGAACTGAAGCGCCGCGGCATTCTGGTGCGGCACTTCACCAAGGAAGGTATTGAGGAGTACAACCGCATCACCATTGGCACAAGAGAACAAATGGAGGCTTTCATCGCCACCGTAAAAACCATTCTGGAGGAGTTATCATGAGAACTTCCACCATCAACCGCAAGACCGCCGAGACCGATATTTCCCTGACCCTGAATCTGGACGGGTCGGGTGTGTCCACCATTGATTCGGGTTGCGGATTCCTGGACCATATGCTCACCCTCTTTGCCCGTCACGGCGGGTTCGATCTGGCTCTGACCTGCAAGGGTGACACCTACGTGGACGACCACCACACGGTGGAGGACATTGGCATTTGCCTTGGCAAGGCTCTCGCCGAAGCCCTGGGCGATAAGCGGGGCATTCGCCGCTACGGCGACCCCATCCTGCCCATGGACGAGACCCTCATCCTCTCCGCTGTGGACATTTCGGGACGTGGCGGGTGCTTCATGGACATGAGCATCCCCACCGAGAAGGTCGGCACCTTCGACACCCAGCTCTGCGAGGAATTCTTCATCGCCCTGGCGCAGAACGGCGGCTTGACTCTGCATATCCGTCAGCTCGCAGGCCGCAACAGCCACCACATCATTGAGGGAACCTTCAAGTCGGTCGCCCGCAGTCTCGGCGAGGCCGTGTCCATCGACGAGAAAAACGCCGACAAGATCCCTTCTACGAAAGGACTGCTGGAATGATCGCAATTATTGATTACGGAGTGGGCAATCTTTTCTCCCTTTGCTCCTCCCTCCAAAGCATTGGAGGCGACGCCATCGTCACCCCCGATGCAGACACCATCCGCCAGGCAGACCGCATCATCCTCCCCGGCGTGGGCGCCTTCGCCGACGCCGCCGAAAAGCTCCGCGCCACGGGGCTGGATCGGGTGCTGATCGAGGAAGCCGCCCGCGGCAAAAAGATCTTGGGAATCTGCCTGGGCATGCAGATGCTCTTTGAGGAGAGTCATGAGTACGGCATCCACAAGGGTCTGGGACTCATTCCCGGACGGGTGGTTCCCATGGCGGGGTACATTCCCGCCGAGCTGAAGGTCCCGCATATCGGCTGGAATCCCCTGATCCTCAAGGGCGAAGAAAAGCCCCCCCTCCTCAAATATGTGAACGAGGGTGACTGTGTGTATTTCGTCCATTCCTACTTTGCTACCGACACGGATTCGGCTGACGGAACGTCAGCGGTGATCGCTACCGCCGAGTACGGCAAGGAGCTGACCGCCGCCGTCGCCCGAGAAAACGTCATGGGATGCCAGTTCCACCCCGAGAAGAGCGGACGCGTGGGGCTGAATATTTTGAAGGCGTTTTGTGAAATGTAAATTGCAGTTTATCGGTGGGCACTTTCTATGAGGCCCCCTCCGGGAGGGGGCTCCGCGCAGCGGTGGGGGAGCCCGCGTGCATAGAGTAAAAAGCTTTTTCCCGATAAAGAGAATTAGGCTTTTAACTCGCGCACTCTCC
>JAZSBH010000149.1:0-3192 GCA_045602325.1 Eubacteriales bacterium
ACAGTGACTTGGGGGCAACGGCAAAGGGGTAGGTTCCGCGCGGACGGCGCCCCGCCGTTCGTGCGGGTAATCGGGTCTTGGCGACCATTCGCGCAATCAGACTCTTTCGCCTCCTGGCGAAAGAGTCGCGCAGATAAGGTGGTGGGTTTCTCAAGGGAGGCACCGTGGGTGTCTCCCTTGAGGGGCGTTCTTTTGTGAAGTGCTTGCACTTCGCTTTTCATTTCGCCGCGGAAAGAAAAGTACATATGCCCAACAGACCGATAAACTGCAATTTGCAATCCCAAACCATTCATAAAAAATGCCGCCACCAGGCGGCATTTTTATTTCGAGAACGAATTACTTGTTCTCCTTGCTCTCCTTGGTGCTCTCGCACTGCTGGTTTGCAATGCCGCAGCTGGTCTTGCAAGCAGACTGGCAGGAAGTCTGGCACTCGCCGCAGCCACCCTTCTTTGCGCTCTCGCACAGGTTGCGGGTCTCAATGGTCTTGATATGCTTCATGATGGGATTACCTCCATTAAAAATACTGTGTGTATTATAGCACAAAACGAGGTGGTTGTCAAGACATTTTTCTTTTTTGCACGAATTTTTTGCATTGAACCGTATGCATAGCCATTTTTCTATATGGGAAAATGGTGGTTGATTGCCATAAAAGGATTGACAGGTAAGCACATATATGTTATAATAGAAAAAAGGGAGGTATACGGTATGACGCACGAACAAAGCATTCAAGATCATCAAAGCGTTCGAAAAGCAAAGCATCGTCCTTGGTATTTTGGGTTGTTGCTGTTTGCTTGCATAATCGCTATCTCATTGGGCTCGTTTGGTATTTGGTATTCCATATCACGTCTGCCCATCTATGCCGTCGTATACGTGAACGGGGTCGAGGTTCCGGGCGAGGATGCTTATATATCCCGCAGTACCTTTGATGCGGAAAGATTTTTTCAACACCTTAAAGTAGAAGGAAGCTTTAAGGTAAAATGGAGCTTTGCCCGCAATTTTGGCTTTCCCGATGAATCGGCAAAGATTCCGCTGATTGCCGTTTGGGAAGCGATGGGGGCAGAGGTAACGTGGCTCAGTGATGACCAAGCGGAGATCCTGTTCGAGGGAAATCACTTTATCCTCACGTTGAGTGAGAAAACCATGTACTTTACCAACAGTGAAAAAATGGATGCGGAATTGAATGCTTTGGCTTCGGTGGTCGGAAGCAACACCGCAAGCTGGGATCCGATTGAAAATGATCTGTTGATCGATGAGTCCGTTTTTCGATTTGTCTTTTGGGTACAAGACAAGCCCATCGAGATTTCTTGGGACAAGCGAAACAAGCAGATCACGATCGTACGCACTGAATAACTCCGAAGCTTCCCAAAGAGCAACCGCTATAACATAGAGCCGATCCGTTGGGCAGAAATATCTGCCCGACGGGTCGGCTCTTTTACTTTGTTTCAATAATTATTGTTTGTTTTGCCGGCCCACCTCAAAGGCCAGCACCGCTGCCGATGCTGCCGAGGACAGGGATCCGCGGAAATTCCCGTGATAGCCGATTCGCACGTTCAGGTCTGCCTCCGACAGCACCGCGCGGGAGATACCCCGCTTCTCCCCGCCGATGACCAGCAGGAGGGGCAGGGACAAGTCCGCCTCGTAGTGATCAACCGAATCCCGGATCTCGGCGCAGGCGGTGCGGTAGCCCTTCTCACGGAACAGGGGAATCACCTCAGCGGGCTCAGCAACAAATAGAGGCATCTTTTCGGATGTTCCTGCCGAGGAGCGGGCTACAAGCCCCGCCACGCCCATCCAGTTACGGGGAGGCAGGATGACACCGTCAGCCCCCGCGGCATAAAGTGAACGGACGGTATAGCCGAAATTGTAAGGATCCTCAATTCCCTCCAGAAATACGTAGAAGCCCCCCTCCTTGATGCTATTCATGGACTCGGACAGGAGGGGAAGGGTACGATCCGAGCAGACGGCCACGATCCCTCCGTGGGTCTTGCCCGAGGTCAGATTGTCCAGGTCATCGGGATGGACGGCTTGGATCTCAAAGCCCAGCTCTTCGGCCTTGTGGCGGAGAAAGCCCAGCTCGCGGGATTTCTTCTCCATGCGGGTCTTGTCCACGAACACCGAGATCACCCGGCGGTCGTTGAAATCACGGATAGCGGGATCCAACACCGCCGAGATGGCGGTCATGCCTTCAAAAAGATCGGGGGCGTTAACGGAAGCGTTTTCGTCAAACATGGTAAATTCCTTTCAAACAACGGCGTATTCTACGGATATTCTCCCCCATTGCCGCATAGAGTGTCAATGAGAACTGATCGGCAGCAAGGGGGACTGATAGCATGATGTACATAGCGGCAGACAAGGAGCGGTGCGTGATCCTCGGTACCTACATCGTGGAGAACCGCGCCACCGTACGCCAGACCGCCGCCCGTTACGGGATCAGCAAGAGCACGGTACACAAGGACGTGACCGAGACCCTCCGCCACGTCAACCGCGCGCTTTGCGAGGAGGTAGCTAAGGTGCTGGAGCAGAATAAAAACGAACGCCATCTGCGGGGCGGGGAAGCCACAAGACAGCGACACCTGTCACGGGGAGCGCGAAAATAGAAACCAAGGGGTGCGAGGCATCCCTTTTTCTTGCATATATATAAATGTACCATATTTCCGGGAAAATGTCAAGAGCGATGGAAAATCAAATTTGGGTTTATCGGTCTGTTAGATTTATGTACTTTTCTCTCCTCGTCGAGAGAAAAGTACCAAAAGAGGCGCCGCCCAAGGAGGGCACCCACGGTGCCTTCCTTGGGAATCCATCCACCTCATCTGCGTGCCCATTTGCCAGTGGGCAAATGGGCTGATACGCTGTCAGGTCGCAGTTTGCCATATAACCTCGATGTTGGCGGACCGCCAACATCGAGGTTGGCTGCCCGTTTGGTGGTTACCCAAGGTGTTCTCTTGCCCGACAAGGAAAACAGCGATTTGGGGGCAGAGGCCGAGGGGCGAGATCCGCGCGGACGGCGCTCCGCCGTTCGTGCGGGTTTTCGGGTCTTGGCGACCCTACGCGCAATCAAAACCACCGGTTGAACCGGTGGTTTGCACAGCCCCTATAAGGGGCAAATACAGGCGTAACCCCTAAAAGGGGTACAGAAGGCTTGATACCGCATTACAATCTCAGGCAGCCGCTCACGTGCGGCTGTCTATTTTT
>JAZSBH010000150.1:0-7952 GCA_045602325.1 Eubacteriales bacterium
GGACGGCGCTCCGCCGTTCGTGCGGGTAATCGGGTCTTGGCGACCATTCGCGCAATCAGACTCTTTCGCCTCTTGGCGAAAGAGTCGTGCAGATAAGGGGGTGGGTTTCTTAAGGGAGGCACCGTGGGTGACTCCCTTAAGGGGCGTTCTTTTGGTACTTTTCTGTCGACATGGACAGAAAAGTACATAAGCATAACGCACCGACAAACTGCAATTTGAATTTGTCCATCAACAAGCAAAAGGACGGGAATGCTCCCGTCCTTCGGTGGTTTCAGTTGTCGTATTTTAGCGCGATCACATCAGCGGGAGACCTTGGTGACCACGGTGACGGGGTTGTAGTAGCGGAGGATCTTGAGGGTCTTTTCGGTGGCCTCAAAGTAGACGACGCAAAGGTTGCCGTCCTGCTCGAAGAGAGCGTAATACTGGTCGTCGGCGGTGGAGTGGGAGGAGAAGGAATAGAACTTAGCAATACCGCGAGCCTTCAGCTTGGCATCCGACTCGGGGGTGCGGGGAGCGATCTCGCGCATATCCTTGATGAAGACCTCCAGTACCTTCTTACGCTTCATGCCGCCGTAGATGCGGGAGAAGGTCATGATCCCCGAGGTCATGGAGTATTCCAGCTCGCAGTTGAAGAGCTTCCAAAAATAGAGCACCACGCCCAGCAACGCCAAGGGAAGGACGGCCAGATAGAAAATGGTGCACAGGGAGACGATGACCCAGACGGCGATGAAGGTCAAAAGGCCAAAACGCCCCAGAAACTTGGCTGTTTTGCGTTTGCCCTCTGCCCGCTCGTCGACCACGAATTCAAAGGTGTTAAATTCACTCATGGAGAAATACCTCGCTTGTTTGATGATGATTGCATTCATTATACCATAAATACCCACAGAATGCAACCGAAAATAGGATATTTTCAAAGTTTTTTTCCATCTTTCCCGGCTTTTGGTACAAATCCCGAAAAAATCAAGCAAGAATCTTGAAAAATTCATAATTTACCTATTGCATATAAAGCAATTATATAGTATAATATAATGAATAATAAGCATCCCCGCAAAGGAGTTACATTATGAAAGCAGTCATTACCGTAACGGGCAAGGACAGCGTGGGCATCATCGCTAAGGTGGCTACCGCCTGTGCCGAAAGCGGCGCTAATATCGTGGATATTTCCCAGTCGGTTCTGAGCGATTACTTCGCTATGATCATGCTGGCGGATATTGACTCTCTGAACGTGGAGTTTTCGGAGTTCGTGGACAAGCTGGCTGACCTCGGCAAGGTGAGCGGGTTGGATATCCATACCATGCACGAGGATATTTTCAATACGATGCACCACATTTGAAATCGGCGGAGCCGATTTCAAGCAAGGTTTCCCTTGTCGGTCGGAGCGACCGTCACCGACTTCGTCGGATCGGGAAACTTTGGTATAGCCACCCCAAAGTGAATTTCCCTTGCCGGTCGGAGCGACCGGCACTGCCTGCGGCAGACCGGGAAACTTTGGTATAGAAAACCGAAAGGTGTTTTTTCCATGTTAGATACAAGAGACATACTCGAAACCATCCAGATGATCCGGGAGGAGAATCTGGACATCCGCACCGTCACCATGGGCATTTCCCTGTTCGATTGCGTCAGCGACGACGGGAACCGTTTGTGTGACAACATTTACGACAAGATCACCCGCAAGGCCGAAAAGCTGGTGGCCACGGGCCAGGATATTGAAAAGAAGTACGGCATCCCGATTGTCAACAAGCGGGTGTCGGTGACCCCCATCTCCCTGGTGGCGGGAAATATGTCCCCCGACGTGTTCCTCAAGCTGGCACACACCCTGCAGCGTGCCGCCGACACCGTGGGTGTCAACTTCATCGGCGGTTATTCCGCCCTTGTCCACAAGGGCATGACCCAGGGAGACAGAAATCTGATCTCGGTCATTCCCGAGGCTCTGGCCGAAACAGAGTTGGTCTGCTCCTCGGTCAACGTCGCTACCACCAAGGCGGGCATCAACATGGATGCCATCCGTCTCATGGGCTCCACCATCAAGCGCGCCGCAGAGCTTACGGCTGACCGCAACTCCATCGGCTGTGCCAAACTGGTGGTGTTCGCCAACGTCCCCGAGGATAACCCCTTCATGGCGGGTGCCTTCCACGGTGTGGGTGAGCCCGATACCGTGATCAACGTGGGTGTTTCGGGCCCCGGAGTGGTCAGCTCCGCCATCGCCCGCGCGGGGGATTGCGACCTGTCCGCGCTGGCTGACATCATCAAAAAGACCGCCTTCAAGATCACCCGTGTGGGTCAGCTGGTTGCCTCCGAGGCGGCTGACCGCCTGGGCGTGCCCTTCGGCATCGTGGATCTCTCCCTGGCGCCTACCCCTGCTATTGGAGACTCTGTGGCTCTCATTTTGGAGAACATGGGTCTGGAGTCCTGTGGAGCACACGGCACCACCGCCTGTTTGGCCATGCTCAACGACGCGGTCAAGAAGGGCGGCGTGATGGCATCCTCCCACGTGGGCGGTCTGTCGGGTGCTTTCATCCCCGTCTCCGAGGATGCGGGCATGATCACCGCCGCCAAGCGCGGGGCTCTCTCCATCGAGAAGCTGGAGGCCATGACCGCTGTATGCTCGGTGGGGCTGGATATGATCGCCGTGCCCGGCGATACGACCGAGGAGGTCATCTGCGGTCTGATCGCTGACGAGATCTCCATCGGTGTGGTCAACACCAAGACCACCGCCGTCCGCGTCATCCCCGCCGTGGGTAAGACCGTGGGTGATGAGGTGGATTTCGGCGGCCTGCTCGGCACCGCTCCCATCATGGCGCTCCGTCCTTACTCCCCCGCTAAGTTCATTCACAGAGGCGGACGCATTCCCGCTCCTATCCACAGCTTGAAAAATTAAATTAATCATATAGAAAGGCAGAAAACAAACATGAGTATTTTCAAGGCTTTTAAGGCAATCGCGAAGGTTGGCGAGAAGATCGTCGATCTCTTTGAAAACGTGGTGGACTTTGCCGATCACGTCATTCACAAGAAGGAATACGAGAGAAAAGCCAGAAACCGCAAGATCTTCTGGACCGTCTTCCTCTCGGTGCTGGGCGGTATCGTCGTGGTTCTGCTGTTCCCCTACCGTCTCATTGTCAAGCGCAACGGTGACTTTGAGATCCGCACCCTGCTTCTCCGCGTCTACCGCAGAAGCGAGGATTACGACATCCCCGAGGGCGGCAGTGAGGAATTCGACATCGCCGAGGCTACCGAAGAGGTTGACGCCATCGAGGCTTAAGCCATTCCACTAAGGAGTCTGACACATGGAACTTTCGGACATCACAACCCCCGCGCTGGCCTATTTGGGTGACAGTGTTCTGGAGGTCTGCGTCCGCACCTATCTGGTGACCGAGCGGGGACTGTCCACCTCGGCTCACCTCAATCGCGCGTCGCTGGATTTCGTCCGAGCCACCGCCCAATCCGAGGCTATGGGCCGCATTGAGCCCTGCCTCACCGAGGCGGAGGCCGCCGTCTATCGCAGAGGCCGCAATATGGGGCACGGAAACGTCCCCAAATCCGCCTCGGTGGCGGAATACCGCCGCGCCACGGGTATGGAGGTTCTCTTTGGCTACTTGTCCCTGACGGGTCAGGGACCGCGTATTGACTACCTCTTCCGCGTGGGCTACGGGCTCATTACCCCCGATGCGGCTCAACAACAACAAGCAGGAGAACAACCGATATGAGTAACATTTCCAATCCGACGGTCGTCCTCACCGTTGCCGAGGTGAGCGACAAGCCCTACGAGCTGGGCAAGATCGTGGTGGAGCTCCGCCCCGATAAGGCACCCAAGACCGTAGAGAATTTTCTCTCTCTGGTGGAGAGCGGCTTCTACAAGGGGCTTATTTTCCACCGCGTTATCCGGGGCTTTATGATCCAGGGCGGCGGCATGACCCCCGAGTTCGACCAGAAGCCCTGCAAGGCCATTCGGGGCGAGTTCATTGCCAACGGCTACATGGCCAACGACCTGAAGCACAAGAGAGGCACCCTGTCCATGGCCCGCACCAGCGATCCCGACTCGGCCTCTTCCCAGTTTTTCATCATGCATGAGGATGCGCCTCATCTGGATGCCCAGTACGCCGCCTTCGGGCAGGTGACCGAGGGCATGGAGGTGGTGGATAAGATCGCCGCCTGCAAGACCGGCCGTTACGGCTACTACACCGACGTTCCCCGTGTGTGCATCATGATCACCGATGCCGCCGTGGTGAGCGAGTGATCGACACAATTCGTTTTCTACCGCAAACGCGGATAAAAAAGAAATAAAAATTTTTGGAGGAATACAAACCATGAAGAAGAACACTGTTCAGACCGGCGATATCGTGCTGGTCGCTGCTGCTGCCGGCGCTGCTGCTGCCGGTGCTGTGATCGCTATCTACGAGGTGCTGAAGTCCGAGAAGGGCCAGGCCGGTATCGCTAAGGCAAAGACCGCTACTGTTGCCGCTGCCGGTAAGGTCAAGGAGACTGCTACCACCGCCGCAGGCAAGGTTAAGGCTACCGCTGCTACCGCTGTGGACGCTGTTAAGGCAAAGCTGCCCAAGAAGGCAGAGGAGTGCGAGTGCGTTGAGGAGTGCGTCGAGGAATGCACCTGCGAGTGCGAGTGCACCGAGGCTCCCGTTGAGGCTTGATTGACTGAAGCAACATATTGAAATCTTAAAAACAGAGAAGGGAGGGTATCGGTAAAGGATGCCCTCCTTCTTGGTTGAAAGAAATCCAGGCAATTGCGAAACGTTTAAATTGGAGTTTGGCGGGGAGATAAGCTCTTTTGGTACTTTTCTCTCGACGAGGAGAGAAAAGTACAGAAACCAACCCACCAACAAACCCCAAATTGAAGCATTTTGCAATCACCTATGTTGAAAGGAATCGTTTATGAGAAAAATCGTCGTACTGGACGCGGGAACCCTGGGGGACGACTTGTTCCTGCTGCCCTTGGAGGCCGAGGGCGAGGTGATCGTGTATCGCGTCTCACCGCCCGAGACTGTCCGTGAACGCATACGAGGTGCGGATGCCGTGATTCTGAACAAGGTGAAGATCGGGGAGGCGCAACTGCCCGAGACGGATGCGCCGGGGATCATTTGCGTAGCCGCCACAGGATTTGACAACATTGATCTGGAGGCCTGCCGCCGCCACGGTGTCGCCGTTGCTAACGTGCGGGGGTATTCCTCCGAAAGCGTGGCGCAGGTGACCGTAGGGCTGGTTCTGTCCCTCATCACCCACCTGCCTGCCTACTGCAAAGCCACCGCCGACGGCTCCTACACCCGCGGCGGTAACGCCAACATGCTGACCCCCACCTACCACGAAATCGCGGGGATGACCTGGGGCGTGGTGGGAGCAGGGAAGATCGGTTCCCGGGTAGCCGATGTGGCACGGGCGCTGGGCTGTCGGGTGCTGACCAACCGCCGCACCCCCGACGGGGTGTGCGTGGATCTCTCCACCCTGCTCCGTGAGTCGGATATCGTGACGGTGCACACACCGCTGACCCCTGAAACCAGAGGGCTGATCGGGGCGGCCGAGCTGGCTATGATGAAGGACGGCGCCATCCTGGTCAACATGGCCAGAGGAGCTGTGACCGACGAAGCTGCCGTGGCCCAGGCGTTGATTTCGGGCAAGCTGGGGGCGCTGGGCTGTGACGTGTACAGCGTGGAGCCCTTCCCCGAGAGCCATCCCTACTACGCCATCCGCGCCCGCGAGAACGTGCTGCTGACGCCGCATATGTCCTGGGGGGCATACGAGGCGAGAGCCCGTTGCCTGGATGAGATGATCCTGAATATGCAGGCGTTCTTTGCGGGGGAGAGACGGAATCGGGTGGACATTTGATATCGACTGTGATACGCGTTCGAGTGAACCATTTCGCTTGAACCCCCCTTGAAGCCTATCAAAACAAAACAAATCAAACCCAAAACCAAACCCATCGTACCCCGTCCGACAACAAACAAAACACAACCGAGAGCCGCCGTGGGGCGGGGACTGTCGGTTGTGTTTCTTGTTGTAAGGGAGTGCGCGTCAGAAGTGCTCAAAGATCCCTGCGGGACGGCGGGGGAAGGCGCGGAAGAAGTCGGAGGCGGGGGTGAGCCACTCGGTGTTCTCGGTGTAGCGGGCGGTGTCAAGGCCGTAGGACTCGTAGCCGAAGACCAACTGAGTCAGGGCGGGGATATCGGCGGCGAAGTCATGATCTGCGCCGTCGGGAAGGCGGGTGACGGTGGCACTACCGTTGGCGTAGTCCACCTGCCAGGTGCCTGTGGTGCGGTCTCCCGACCAGGGGGAGGTGGGAGGCTCGGTGGTTTTGACGGTAAAGCGTCCCGGCTCGGCGGGGTAGGGAACCGCCTCGAAGAAGGCCTTTACGTCGTTGATCCGCGCCATGAGGTCGGGGAGCACCGTGATCCTTGTGTGCATGTAATGGCGGAGGCAGAGCTCCACCTCGGGCATCATGGCCGCATTGTGGATCTTGACCGTCTCCATCTCGCCCTCGAACATACGGATGAAACCAAAGAGCCGCATGAGTGCCTCGGGGGTCAGGAAAGCCATTTCGTGGACATGGAGATTGACGCTGACCATGCGGTTGACCGAGAAGTAGTTTTCGATCTCCAGGATGATGTAACCGTCGGGTCTGCCCTCGCTGTTGCGGGAGAGGTAGACCTTTTTCTGTCCGTCGTGGGTGGGGAAGCTATGGCGGTCTCGTTTGGGCAGGAGATGGCGGCCTTGGGATGCGAAGGTGTTGTAGACGTAAGCCAGATCCTCGCCCTGCCCGTCGCCGCGGCAACCGAGAAGGTCGGGATAGCGGGGGGTGAAATTCAGAGCGGTGATGGGGAATTCCAGCACACGGTGGTCAGCCACCCGCTCAAAGCCGAACCTGCGGTAGTAGGCAAAGGAGAAGGGGTGGAGGACGGTGAGGGGGATGGAACGGCAGTCACATTCGGTGGCCATCGCGGTAAAAATATCCCGCACCAGACCGCCGCGGCGGTATTCGGGGTCGGTGCCCACGCCTCCTACCAGGCCGCAGGTGATCTCACGTCCCGCAAAGTGGAGGGTTCGGAAGGACAGGGTGCCGCCACTCATGGGGGTGCCGTCGGGAGTGGTGGCGGCAAAGCGGACGTGGCTTTCGTCGGAGTGGACGGGAATGATGTTGTGAGGGGTCATGGTATGGCTCCTTTTTTGTTTGAATTTGGGTTTATCGGGGAGCGGGAGAGCGGCCTCCGGCGGCCGGATCTCCAAAAACTTTTACAAAGGGTTATTTATCAATGAATATTTATAAGTTCTTGGGATTCTTAAACCCTTCTTTCAAGAAGGGTTTAAGTGGGGGTCGAGGGGGCAAAGCCCCCTCGATAAACCCCAATTTACCGCTCCTTACACGTACTTCACTCGCAGACCGAAGCTGGCGGCAAACTGCGCCGCATAGGAGTCCCGGGGGCAGTAGACGGTGAGGTTTGGGCAGTTGTCAAAGGCACCGTAGCCGATCTCGGTGACCGAGGCGGGGATGGTGATGGCGGTCAACCCGCGGCAATCGGCAAAGGCGAGCCAGCCGATCTCGGTGACTGATACGGGAACAATAACCGAGGTGACGGCAGTGCTCTGAAAGGCGTTGTCGGCAATGCGGGTGACCGGGTAGCCCACGATGGTCTCGGGGATGGTCACCGCCGTTTGGGTTCCCAGGTATTCACAGATCACGGCGCCCCCCTCCTCGATTTGGTAGTGGAAGGCCATAGCGGTGGGAGGCGCGGGCGGGGGCGCGGTTGGTGCGGAGGTGTCAACAGAGGTGTCAGGCGTGCCGGCTACGGGAATGTCGCTCCCCTCGGGGGAATCCTCGGCCGCCGCCAGCTTATTTTCCAGCTCTGCGATGCGGGATTCGTACTCGGCGCGGAGGATATAGTCCTCCTGCTTTTCGCCCAGCAGGGCTTGCTTCAGATCGGCGATGAGGGCTTCGTAGTAGGCACGCAGGG
>JAZSBH010000151.1:0-19415 GCA_045602325.1 Eubacteriales bacterium
AAACCCAGTTACATTATACTCGGAGGTTTAACTCTTTTCAATACTTTTTGCTTCGGGCTTGCTTGTAGCTCGCCCTTTTTATTGTCGCTTCGCTCGCTTTCGGCTCCCCCAGTAGAACTGGGGGTTTATTTGGATGCCAAAGATACCGCGCCTCTGTCATGGGACAGGGGCGCGGTAATATTAATAGGGTATAAAGAAATCGAAATTACTTCAGCATCCCGGCCAGAGTGCTCTCGGCAGTTGCCAGAGCCTCAGCGATCTTGGAGGAGTCCTGACCGCCGGCCATAGCGTTGTCGGGACGTCCGCCACCCTTACCGCCGGTCACAGCGGCAACGGCACCTACCAGCTTACCGGCGTGTGCGCCGTGAGCCACGGCGTCCTTACCGGCGGCGGCGACAAAGTTCAGCTTGCCACCGGCGGTGACAGCCAGAACAATGACGGCGTCGGGGTTCTTTTCCTTGATCTGATCGTTCATGGTGCGGGCGATATCGGCGGCCACACCGTCCAGATAGGCGGTGATGAGGCGGACAGAGCCAACGGCCACGGCAGACTTCACCAGATCGTCCACGCGGGAGGCGGCGATCTTGCCGTTCAGGGCGTCGATCTCCTTGTGAGCGGAGGAAAGCTCGCCCTGGAGCTGGGTAGCCTTAGCGGCGATGTCGGCGGGATTGTTGACCTTCAGCTCCTTGGCGGTGGCGTGGATGAGGTTGTCCTTCTGGTTGAGAAGTGCCAGCACACCGGTACCGGTCACGGCCTCGATACGGCGCACGCCTGCAGCCACCGAGGACTCGGAAATAATCTTGAAGAGACCGATCTTACCCGTATTGTCCACGTGGGTACCGCCGCAAAGCTCGATGGAGCTGGAGCCCATGCGAACCACGCGAACCGTCTTACCGTACTTCTCACCGAACAGAGCCATAGCACCCAGAGCCTTAGCCTCGTCGATGCCCATCTCGGTCATGGAGCCCTCGCCCGCAGACAGGATCTCGCTGTTGACGATGGCCTCCACCTTGGCGATCTCCTCGGCGGTCATGGCGGCGAAATGGGTGAAGTCGAAGCGGCAAACCGTATCGGAAACGTAAGAGCCAGCCTGCTCCACGTGACTGCCCAGCACAGAACGGAGGGCGTTCTGGAGCAGGTGAGCGGCGGAGTGGTTACGCATGATGGCCTGACGGCGCTCGGGATGGTACTGTACCTTTAGGGTGTCACCCACATGGATGATGCCTACGTTGGCATTACACAAATGCAGATAAATGCCGTCGTTCTTTTTGGTGTCTAGAATGAGTGCCATGGTGTCGGGGCCGAAAATGGCACCATCGTCACCCACCTGGCCACCACCCTCGCCATAGCAAACGGTCTTGTCCAAAATCAGGGTAAATTCACCTTCGGAAACCTCGTCCACCAAACCCTCGTCTACGATAATGGCGAGAACCCTGGCATCACAATCCTGCTCGGTGTAACCGACGAACTCGGTCTTGGGCAGATCCGCCAACATAGAGCCGGATGCGTTTGCCCAACCGCTGATGTTGGCTCTGGCGGCGCGGGCACGCACCTTCTGCTCCTGCATCAGCTCCACGAAGCGATCATTGTCGTAGGTCATGCCTGCCTCCTCAAGGATCTCACGGGTGAGGTCGATGGGGAAGCCGAAGGTGTCGTACAGCTTGAAGGCGTCCTCACCGGAAACCTCGGTCTTGCCCTCGGCCTTGGCGGCGTCGATGACGGTGTTCAGAATGGACAGACCCGTGTCGATGGTGGCGTCGAACCGCTCCTCCTCCAAGGTCAGCACCTTGAGGATGTAGTCGGACTTCTCGGCAAGCTCGGGGTATGCGCCGCAGTTCTGCTCCATAGCCACCTTGCAGAGGTCGGTCAGGAAGGGATGATCAATGCCCAGGAGCTTACCGTGACGGCAGGCGCGGCGGATGATGCGGCGAAGAACGTAGCCGCGGCCCTCGTTGGAGGGAATGACGCCGTCGGCGATCATGAACATAGCCGACTTGATGTGGTCGGTGCATACGCGGATGGAGATGTCGTTGTTCTTATCAGCACCGTATTCTTTGCCGGCAATGGCGCTGACGGTGTCCAGGATCCTGCGGTTGGTGTCCACCAGGAACATATTGTCCACGCCCTGCATGACGCAGGCCAGACGCTCCAGACCCATACCGGTGTCGATGTTCTTTTGGGCCAGCTCGGTGTAGTTGCCGTTGCCGTCGTTATTGAACTGGGAGAATACGTTGTTCCAGATCTCCATGTAGCGGTCGCAGTCACAGCCGGGCTTGCAGTCGGGAGAGCCGCAACCGTACTTGATACCGCGGTCGAAGTAGATCTCAGAGCAGGGGCCGCAGGGACCAGAGCCATGCTCCCAGAAGTTGTCGGCCTTGCCCATGCGGACGATGCGCTCGGCGGGAACACCGACCACGTTCAGCCACAGCTCATAGGCCTCCTCGTCGTTCTCGTAGATGGAGGGCCACAGAAGCTCGGCGGGGATCTCCAGGGTCTCGGTGAGGAACTCCCAAGCCCACGGAATGGCCTCGTTCTTGAAGTAGTCGCCGAAGGAGAAGTTACCCAGCATCTCAAAGAAGGTGCCGTGGCGGGCGGTGTGACCCACGCGCTCCAGATCGGGGGTACGGATGCACTTCTGGCAGGTGCAGACGCGGTTGCGGGGAGGGATCTCCTCACCCGTGAAGAACTTCTTCATGGGTGCCATACCCGAGTTGATGAGCAGGAGGGAAGGATCGTTGTGGGGAACCAGGGGATAGGAGGGGAGACGAAGGTGATTTTTCGACTCAAAGAATGCGAGATACTTCTCGCGCAGATCGTTAAGGGATGTCCACTGCATGATGGTTTTGCCTTTCTTTTATGTTTGATAATAATTTTTGAAGAATGGACGGACCGTCGGGACGCCGGTCCCTACAATG
This sequence comes from Eubacteriales bacterium, assembly GCA_045602325.1. Taxonomy (GTDB): domain Bacteria; phylum Bacillota; class Clostridia; order Oscillospirales; family CAG-272; genus CAMEON01. The sequence continues at coordinate 2,916 of JAZSBH010000151.1, forward strand.
CCGTATTTCTGTTTTTGAAAGTTTTTGGGATTCCAAACCCTTTTTTCAAAAAGGGTTTTGGCGGGTTCCAAGGGCAGGGCCCTTGGCGCTCTTACCCCTCGTACAGCGCCGCACCGATAACGGTGCCGAAGCTGGAATTCTCGGGGATGATGAACCGCACTCCGAAGTTGACCGCCAGCCCTTCAAAGACACGGCGGATGGGGGCGATGGTGGTGAGGTTGCCCGTGAGCACGATATCGGATATGCCCTTGCTCCGTGCCGCGAAAATGGCCATCATGAAAATGGTCTCGGCCACCATGTTGGCGATGCCCAGAGCGATGTCGTGGCTGTCGGCCAGGTCGCTGAGGTTTCCGAAGTTGGAGGCGGTGAGGTTGGCGCTCATTTCAGGGAACTGCCCCTGCTGGGTGATGTCCTTGATGGTCAGATCGATCTTGCCGAGGTCGCCCCCCTCGCAGAGCTGTTCGATGTGGGCAATGGTGTCCACGCCCAGAATCTTTTTGGTCAGACCCAGAAGGGTTCCGCCGCCCACGCCCGTACCGCCCAGGTAGTCAATGGCGGTGGTGCCGTCATCCGCTCGCTTGGCGTGTACAAGTGCTGTACCCGTGCCCATGCTGACGATGATGGCCTCGCTTAGCCCCGACAGGTACAACCCGCCGAGACCTACGCCCGAGAATTCGGGGACGGATTTGCATTCCAGATTGTAGATGGGACCCGACAGGTAGGAGGAGCCCACACCGGTGGTCATGACCCGTTTGATATCCGAAAGGGAAAGCCCGTTTTCGGCGGTGTAGCGACCCAGCGCACCGTAGATGGAGGTGATGGGATCGGTCGCTCGCACGAACAGGGGGGGCATCAGGGTGCGTGAGCCGTCGTCGCTTTGCTTGAAGCCCACGATCTTGGTGGTGCTTCCGCCTACGTCGATGCCCAGAACCACCGAGCCGCTTGTATGTAGGTTCTCTGTCATGACAAAAGAACTCCTTTCCATGGAAAAGCCGTGCTCGCTCGTCGAGGGCGCAAACCTATCCATTATTCATACAGATAAAATATTATACCACACTCTTGCAAAAAAATCAAGAATATGGTATACTAATATCAGCGAAATTTTTGATTTTTTTTGTGCTTTTGAGCAAATATTACCATCATTCATAGGAGGCTCCCCCATTATGCCCAAGTCCATAGCCGAGATCGACAAGAATTTGGCCGTTGAGACGGTCGCAAACCTGCCCGTTCAGTTCGTAAACGTTCTGGATGAACCCTTTTCCATCCACGGTCTGTGTGACCCCCACGACGGTACGCCCTTCCACCGCATCCCTGCCGATGTTGCCGCCGCCACCAACGAGGGGGTGAACTGGCTGTATCTCCACACCTCGGGTGGTCGCGTCCGCTTCAAGACCGACTCCCCCCACATGGCGGTCAAGGTCAAGCTCTCGGACGTAGGACTGATGCCCCACATGACTCTGGTGGGTACGGCGGGGCTGGACGTCTATCTCGGAGATGCCGATGGCTACCCCGGCGGCTACCGCTACTACGGTTCCTGCATGACCGAGGGCGGGAATAATGCCGCCATTAAGATGACCGAGAACTGTGGCTACACCAACATGGTCTGGCTTCCCACAGAGGGTATGAAGGATGTGCTCCTGAACCTCCCTCTGTACGGCGGTATCGACGAGCTTTGGATCGGTCTGACGCCCGGTTCCAAAATAGAGGCGGCTGAGCCCTACCGCGACCTGCCTCCTACCGTCTACTATGGCTCCTCCATCACCCAGGGCGGGTGCGCCTCCCGTCCCGGCAACAACTACCCCAATATCCTCTCCCGTAAGTTTGGCGTGGATTTCCGCAATCTGGGCTTTTCGGGAAGTGCCCGCGGCGAGCAGGCCATATCCGACTACATCGCAAGCCAGCCCATGTCGGCCTTTGTCTACGCCTACGATCACAACGCCCCCACGGTGGAGCACCTGGCCGCTACTCATGAGCCCATGTATTTGAATATCCGCGCTACCCATCCCGATATTCCCGTGATCTTCATTACCCGCCCCGGCATTCGCTACAATGCAGAGGAGGTAGCCCGCCGCAAGGTGGTGAAGGCTACCTACGAGCACGCCAAGGCAAGAGGGGAGAACGTCTACTTCGTGGACGGCGAACAGATCTTCGCCATCTTCGGCGGGGACGGTGGCAGCGTGGACGGCTGTCACCCCAATGACCTGGGCTTTGCCTGCGTGGCTGCAGCACTGGAGCCGATTTTTCAGAAGATATACGGCTAAATTTTGCATTTCGGGCATAGCCCGACAAACTCAAATTTGAAACACACATGAAAGGGTATTCCTATGATTCATCAGAATCCTTCCATTCAAATTCTCAAGGATAAAGAGCTGTACGTCTTCGACATGGACGGTACCATCTACCTTGGTAGTATCGTGTTCGACTTTGCCATTCGCTTCATTGAAAATCTCCGCGCGGCGGGGAAGCGGGTGCTGTTCTTCACCAATAACGCCTCCCGCTCCACCGACGTCTATCTGGAAAAGCTCACCCGCCTGGGCTTCTTTCCCACGGCCGACGAGATCATGTCCTCCGCCGACGTGACGGTAGCGTATCTCAATACCTACCATAAGCATCAGACCGTCTACCTCATTGGTACCAAGCAACTGGAATCCCAGTTCCGCGCGGGGGGCATCCGCCTCGCCACGGGCAAGGAGGACAAGGTGGATGTAGTCGTTTCCAGCTTTGACACCGAGCTGACCTACGAAAAGCTGGACGACGGTTGCCGCCTCATTCGGAACGGTGCTACCTACCTCTGCACCCACCCCGATTTCAACTGCCCCACCGACACGGGATTCATGCCCGACAGCGGTGCCATCGCCGCCCTCATCACCGCCTCCACGGGGGTCACTCCCCGCTACCTGGGCAAGCCCTACCCCGAGGTGGTGGAGATGATCGAGCGGGTCACGGGTGTTTCCCGCGAGAAGACCTGCATTTTCGGTGACCGCCTTTATACCGACATTGCCCTGGGGGCCAAGAACGGCGTCACCTCCATCCTCGTCCTGACGGGGGAGGGAACCTTTGATGAGGCTATGGAGCTGCCCGAGGGGGAGAAGCCAGCGTTCATCTTCCCGTCGCTGAAGGAAGTGGATGAGGCGGTGTTCGGGTGATTTCCCGCATGTCTGTAGCATTTGGAGGAGGTCATTATGGTAAAAAAACTATTTTCTCAGATTCTCGTAGATCATCGCATAGAAAGCCTGTCGGAAGAACCATTCGACCTTGACTGCCTGAAAGCAATATATCAAGAGAATCATGATGACTTTTTACATGAATACCAAAAAACTTACTGTCAAATCAAAGAATCCGTTCAGTACGGTAATTGTTCCGAAACGGCAAGGCATTCATTGATTCTGTTGAAGCTTATGGAAATCAATGTTCTTCTGAAGCTTGACCCGCAGATGTTGGCGGACGCATTTGTGAGCTTGGCGAATATGATTCAGCAGTTGGAGACGGCTTATGCGACAGAGATATTTGAAGACCGTTGGGGGACCGTGATCGCCTTCAAAATCAAGACCGAAGTATGCGCCCTGCTACGGCGCGAGCCTGATGAAGCAAAGGAGTTCATGGTGAATGCTGTTTCTCAAATGTCCATTACGAATACGACTCTTGCGCTCTGGCAGGACTGCACCTTCAAGCGTTACGATGTGCGTGTGAGTCGGAAGATCACTTCGGCGCTGAAAGCCATGTACCTCTTTGACGGTTTATTGGGCAGCGGAATCTGTGATCTTTTACTCAAAAACTCCCGAGAAGTAGCTGAGAAAAAGCTGAAAACCTTCACTTCGATCGGTTTACACGAACTGACGGAAAGAATTCTTGCGTATTATTCCTGCAAAACGGGAAATGAAAAGAAACGGTTTTTATCCGACATTGAAAACTATATTGGTGACTTCAACATGATCGAGGCGGTCAATCGCTTTTTGTCTGAGAATTGATGTATCCATCCTCGTCCTGACAGGAGAGGGAACCTATGAGGAGGCCATGGAGCTGCCCGAGGGGGAGAAGCCGGCGTTTGTTTTTCCGTCCTTGAAGGAAGTGGATGAGGCGGTTTTCGGGTAGATCAAGAAGCAATACCCTGTGAAGAGAGTAGAATAATTATGAAAATGCGAGCTTTTACATTGACAATAGCTGTCATACATGCCACCTTGGAAAACGGCCATTATATTTTCCGAGCGAAGGATGGGGATTATATTCTTCCCCTTGAAAACGGAGCCTGTATTGTTCCCCCAGAAATGGAATCTGTCGTCACTCCCGAAATGTGTTGGGAATATAACAGCCAGCTTTCGGATGAATCCTCATATATGACGGAATATCTGCGGCAAAAAATGAATGAAGAATTCAGCTTTGATGGTCACAGGATCAATCTGGCCTGCACGAATACGAAACTCCGAAACAGGATTATGCGATTCGATGCGGTACAGGAGGTGGACATTCCCTTTGATTTTAAATACTTTTCTCTTACCACCCTTGAAGAAAAGCAAGCCTATTTGGCTGATGTTCTGACGGAAGGAATCAAGATCCTCTGCGACTTGAAGGGCTGGGATTTTTCCCCATGGGAAAAGCATTTGCCGAAACTGCGAGAAAGTGGCTTTTGTACCGAGCATACCTTCCCGGGCAAAAAGAGCCCGAACGGAAAGCTGACGGCCAAGCTGTACTGCGTGCAAACCATGACCGAGACCGCGTGCTATGTGGATTTTTACCGCGGAAGAAAAATGCTGCAAAGAACGTTCGTCCGAAACGGTTGGCCGGATTGGGTACGTTGCAAGACGGTACAGCTGGATCGCGTGGAGTGGATCGACGATCGGAACGTGGCGGTATGTAACTATAACGGTACGGAGGTCTTCTACGCAACGGTGGAAGATCCGACGAATCAGACAAGCGAGCCTGCTGAGCGGAACGCGCAGGGGAAAAACTCAATCAATGGCCGCCAAGTCCCCTACGACCTCCCCAAGGAGGAGCTATTCTCGCTCCTTTCCTCGGAGAGCATGAGCGATTTCACGGTCGCCTGCGAAGCCCTGTCAGTCCTTCCCGACGAGGACGTCTGCGACCGCTTGGGGGTGTACCTCACTTCCCCCGACAAGTACCGCCGCCTCGCCGTTCTGAAGGTCATCTTCCGCAACCCCTACGCGGTTAAATTCAAGCCTGCGTTGGAGGAAGCCACCTTGAGCGAGGACAGTCTCTTTGCCGAGAACGGTCTGCGCGTGGCCTATGAATACCGCATGCCCCTGTCGGAAACAGCCATCCTCATCGCCACCCGCCGCCATATCCGAACGCTGTACGCTCCCGACGCTCTTGACCTGTTAACCGTCAGCGAAGGGAACTTCCAAGCCCTGACCGAAATATTTGCCGCGTGTGTGACCTCCCTCCAACAGGAGGTGCTGTCGGATATCCTTGCCCGCAAGTACGGTGAGACCCACGCCGCCGAGCTGTTTGCCTTGTTCTCGGTATCAAAATATCCCAAGACACGGAGACAAGCCGTCAAGCTGGGTCTGCGCTTCGGCTTCGACTTGACCGCCCTGCAAAACGATCCCGACGGCCACGTGCGGAAGGCTGCCTTTGGTGAAATCCCCCCAAAACGCCCCTAAAAATATGGGCAAATTGCCCCTGTACACAATGGGTTTTACGTGATATAATGATATAACAAACGTAAATCCTCAACAAGGAGAAACAGAAATGAAAAAGAACCTGTGGCCGCTCTTTCTGGCCTGCCTACTTATGCTGACGGTGGGGCTGCTCGCCGCTTGTACCGATCCCGCCCCTACCCCCGATGAGTCGGGTGATTCCAACCCCGACATCGCCGCTCCTAGCCAGCCTGACAGTACCCCCGAGGGCACTGAGCCTGCTGACGAGGAGACCCCCACCGAGGAGGTTGCCACCGAAGAGGTCACCACTGAAGAGGTCACCACCGAAGAGGTCACTACCGAGGAAGTCACCACCGAAGCCGAGACCGACGACGGCATTCCCCTCAATAATCTCACCATCGGCGGCGTGGACATTAAGGAATATACCCTGGTCGTCCAGGACGGCGGCGCGGCTTGCGTCCGTAACTCCGCTGACGAGCTCGTTGAGTATCTGGAAAAGGCTACCGGTGGCTTCCGTATCCCCGAGGAGTCCTCGGAGCATGAGATCGTCATCGGCGTCACCGACCGTGACACCGATAAGGTCAAGGCCGCCCGCGACGCCGTCAAGCTGGATGGCTACACCCTGCTCATGGACGGCAACCGTCTCTACATCACGGGTAGCTGTGACCGCGGTACCATGTACGGCGTCTACTGCTTCCTGGAGGACTACATCGGCGTCCGCTTCTTCGCTAAGGATACCACCGTGGTCATCAACCAGGACTCTATTGAGATCCCCGCCGACGTGCATACCACCCACAACCCCACCTTTGAGATGCGGGATACCTACTGGTACGACATGCGCTACGACCAGACAACCGCCAACCACGCCAAGGATAACAGCTTCTACGATAGCTCCACACCTGTGGCGGATATCGGCGGCGGCGTGGGCTATGCGGGGCGCTTCGTCCATACCATCAACCTGCTTCAGGGCAAGCCCCATCAAGGCAATGAACAGCCCTGCCTGACCGATGAGGACACCTATCAGCTCATTCTCTCCAACGTCCGCGCTTGGCTGGATGCCAACCCCGAGGCCACCATCATTTCGGTTTCCCAGAACGACTCCGATCCCGGGAGACTGGGCTGTCAGTGTGAAAACTGCAAGGCCATCGACGACGCCGAGGGCACCTCTATGGGATCCCTTCTGACCTTTATCAACCGCATCGCGAACGACATCAAGGACGACTACCCCGGTGTCTACGTGGACACCCTGGCCTACCGCTACACCCGCAAGGCCCCCAAGACCGTGCGTCCCGCCGACAACGTCATCATCCGCCTCTGCTCCATCGAGTGTTGCTTCACCCATGCCCTGTCGGATGAGTCCTGTGCCAAGAACAAGGAGTTCAAGAAGGACATCGAGGAGTGGGCTGCCATCTGCGACAATCTCTACATCTGGGACTACACCTACAACGCCGAGACCTACTTCACCTTTTTCCCCAACTTCGACGTGCTGTGGGATAATGTGAACTTCTACAAGGATCACAACGTAAAGGGTGTGTTCCTGGAGGGTCAGCAGGTGTCTGTCTCGGGTGAGTTTGCCGAGCTCCGTTCCTATCTGCTCGCCAAGCTCCTCTGGGATCCCGATATGACCGAGGAGGAGTACTACGCCCACATGGACGAGTTCCTTCAGTACTACTACGGCGCGGGCTGGGAGAAGATCAAGAGTTACATGGAGCAAATGACCGCCCATGCCATCAAGAAGAATCCCCACGTGGGTATCTTCGATAAGGGCGAGAAGATGTTCCCCTTCACCAATGACAAGGGTAAGCGGGATCTCTCCTTCTCCCAGGATATGTTGGCTCTCTGGGAGGAAGCCTACGAGCTGGCCAAGACCGACGAGCACAAGGCTCACGTGGAGAAATCCTCCATCCAGATCCATTACTACTGCCATCTGGTGGGCCCCAACGCCCAGCGGATCAAGTTCCTCAAGACGGTCTACGACCTCTGCGAGAAGTATGGGATCGAGTATTACAAGTACGTGATTCCCATGCCGGATAAGTCCAACAGCAACAATCTGAACAGTCTGATCTGACAGACGCCATAGAGAAAGGCCACTCCGAATCGGGGTGGCCTTTTGGGTGGAAAATTGGGGTTTAGTGGGGGATTAAACTGTCATCCTGAGCGGAGCCGCAACGCGGCGGAGTCGAAGGATCTCCTTATGCGACAAGAGATCCTTCGACTTCGGGCTACGCCCTTCGCTCAGGATGACCGCCTTAAAACTCCCCGATAAACCCAAATTTGAAAGCCGACTGAACAGTTACGGTATGGATTATCGGATGTATTCGCCGAGGCCGTAATTCTGTAAATACTGATTAAAATACTTCATATATGATTCCCGATTTTCCTCAAAATCCTTCCACACGACGCTTATGAGTCGGTATGCCTCGGCAATCTCCATCTCGCATTCTTCTATATTACCCAATCTCTTATGACAAGCGGCGATGCACTGGTGAAAGCTCCAATGGAAGGTCTGCATACCGTCCCACAGGTATTGGTCGGCGGGGTCGTCGTAGTAGTCGGTTAAAAGGAAGGTTGTCAGCACGCAGAGTCCCTTGCGGTAGCATTTCATAGCTTCGGGGATGTAATCCGAAGGGGTGTAATCGCGAAAGGTGACTTCGGGGTGCCTATCCATAAAGAACCAGGAATTGCCCTCCTCCATACAGGCTTGATACAAGCCTTGCAGATGGTGGCATCTTGACCAGATCGCACCGTCCTGCTTGTCCCGTCCCGACAGGCGGAAAGCCATGGCACCGTAGCGGATGTTATAGTCTAAGGGCAGGGACTCCAAAACCTCCTTGGCTTTGGCATACTCGTCCTTTTTCAGGTATGCCGCCGCCTGGACGTCCTTGGCGTTACACACGCGGATAAAATCGCTGCTTTCGGTAATGATATTTTGTGAAAGCTCGATCATCTCGTCCAAATGCGTTAGATCATTTTTGTCGCGCAGGGTATATTCGTACGCGTTCAGAAGCTCGGCCTGCAATTCTTCGCTGCCGGGATATGCCTGCAAGGCCGATTTCATGATCTCGATGTATTTTGGCGTATCGTCAAAGAAATATTCCCACGCGCCGTCAATGATCTTTTGAATTTTTGCCTTCATTTCCTTGACGTCGTAGTCGAACAGCATATCCAGCGAGACCTCGAAATAGCTTGCAAGGACAGGAATCATCGCCATATCGGGATAGGTCAGCCCCATCTCCCATTTGCTCACTGCCTGGGGCGACACCAACAGGGTAGCCGCCAGCGCCTCCTGGGTGATGCCCTTCTTTTTCCGCAGCTCGCGGATCTTGCCTCCAATGTTGATCTGTGTCATATAGACCTCCTAAAATCAAAATTTCCGTGACGCGCTTCACTGGGTTTAGGATACCACAAAACCGTTTTTTCGTCAACAACTTGATTCTAGAATAAAAACAACTTACGGTTGAGGCGGTTGAATTTTCCGCCCCCCTTGATTTCTCCCCGAAACTGTGCTATAATAACATCAGACAAACGAAATCCCCACGAAAGGAAACAAACCAATGGCCTTCGACGCCGGTATGCTCGCCTGTATGGTGCACGAGATCCGCACCATAGCCTTGGGCGGCCGAATTGAAAAAGTCATGCAGCCCGAGCGGGACGAGATCATCCTCCAGCTCCGCTCCACCGAGGGCGGCAAACGCCTGCTCATTAACGCGGGCGCGGGCCCCCGCATTGGATTTACCGATCTGACCCGCGAAAATCCCGCCCAAGCCCCCATGTTTTGTATGCTTCTGCGCAAGCACCTCACGGGTGCCCGGCTCTCTGACATCCGCCAGGAGGGCTTTGAGCGTGTGGTCACCCTGGAATTCGACACCCGCGACGAGATGGGATTTGCCTGCACCCGCCGCATCGTGGCCGAGATCATGGGTAAATACTCCAACCTCATCTTCACCGACGGGGAGGGCAAGATCATCTCTGCCCTCAAGACGGTGGACTTCACCACCTCCACCCAGCGCCAGGTGCTCCCCGGTATGCGCTACGAGCTCCCCACCGCCCAGGACAAGGAGAACCCCCTGACGGTCACCCGCGAGCGCTTCGACGAGCTGTACGCCGCCGAATCCCCCGACAAGCCTTTGGATAAGTTCATCCTTTCCCGCTTCTGCGGCATTTCCGCCGCCGTCGCAAGGGAGATGGTGACCATTGCCACCCGCCATACCGATACCCCCGTGCAGTACGCCACCTCCGAGCAGATGTGGCGGGGCTTTGACGCAGTCATCTCCCGCATTCGGGAGGGGAACTATGAGCCCACCATGGTCTTTGATGGAACCAACGCGGTGGAGTACGCCTTTTGCCCCCTGACCCAGTACAGGCCCCCCGTGGAGACCCGCGCTTACGACACAGCAAGCGGGATGCTGGACGCCTACTTCGAGACCCGCGACAAGGAATCCCGTATCCGCCAGCGCGCCGCTGACGTCCTCCGCCTTCTGACCCACGCCGAGTCCCGCATCAAGAAGAAGCTGGACATCCAGCGAGGCGAGCTCCGCGACTGCGAGAAGGCCGACGTCTACAAGAAGTACGGCGACATGATCACCGCCAACCTGTGGCAGCTGAGTCGCGGCATGAAGCAGGCCGAGATCACCGACTACGAGGTGTGGGACGAGGAAAAAGAGGAATACGGCACCGTCGTCATTGACCTGGACGAGCGGCTGACCCCCTCGGCCAACGCCCAGAGATACTACAAGAAGTACACCAAGGCCCGCAACGCCAAGGTGGAGCTGGCAAAGCAGATCGAGCTGGGTGAGGCCGAGCTGGCTTATATCTACACGGTATTCGACGCCCTCACCCGCGCCGAGACGGCAAATGATCTGGCCGAGATCCGCGACGAGCTGTACCGTTCGGGCTACGCCTCCCGCATGAAGGGCTACGACGCCCCCAAAAAGCAACCCGCCCCCACCGTGGCCAAGTTCAGAACCACCAACGGCTATCTGGTGTTGTGCGGCAAGAACAACCTGCAGAACGAGCACATCACCCACAAGCTGGCCGATCGAAACGATTACTGGTTCCACGCCAAGGGCGTCCCCGGCTCCCACGTGGTCATGGTGACGAACGGCGAGGAGCCCGACGTGCAGGACTTCACCGATGCCGCCTCCATCGCCGCCCACTACTCCAAGGCCGCCGGTGGCGCGCAGATCCCCGTAGACTACCTCCTGGTGCGCCACGTCCGTAAGGTGCCGGGGGCTAAGCCGGGATTCGTGACCTACCATACGAATTGGACGGCGTACGTGACGCCGGAGGCCGAGAGGATCGCGGGGATGAGGATCAAATAACCTTCAATCGTAGGGGAGGGGTCTCCCCTCCCGCCATGTAACCTGCAAACAACACGGGAGGCGAAACGCCTCCCCTACAAAATATTGCCAATAATCGAAATAGCCTCGACAGGGAATGACCCCGCCGAGGCTGTTGTTTTTGTGGCTCAATACGGACAGGGCTTGTATTCATTCAGTCCCATTTTTTCGTAATATCTTCTGTAGTCATTCAGAAATTTCTCTTGATGCTTGTTCCATACATCATCGCTTATAGGTTGCCTATACAGACGGTAGGCTTTGTCCAACGTTTCGTCGCATTCCTTATGTCTGCCCAACTTGTATAAGCAAGCGGCGATTTCTATGGTCGTCAATCCCTCCATCGCTTCACTTTGAAGTAAGTGGTATTTCTTAGGGATGTTCCTGCGCCAAAAGCGCCCGATCAAATCCGCTGCTTCCATGAAAGAAAGAAGTGCGTTTTCATAGTCTCCGCTGTCATAAAAGCCCCATGCTTCACTTGAGCAGACCATATACAGCTCTTGATGAGCCCACTATTTCCATGCTCTTGCCTCGGGCAGATAGTCCTTTCCGTTCAGAAACATAACGGAGCATCTCATTCTGTCGTAAATATCCAAATGATAGCGGTAGGGCATGGATTCGATGATGGCTTTCCCTTTTTCATACTGCCCGATCTTGATATAAATATGTGCCATGAGTCCTTGTGCGGCCAGCGTTATAAAGGAATCTGAACATTCAGCAACAATTTGCTTGGCCAAATCCAAAGCTTCTTCCGTCAAATCGGTACCCTTGTCAGTCAAATGCCACGCGTAGTGATCCAGCAGTTCAAGCTTCAGAATGTGACCGCCGGGATAGGCGGCAATGCTCTCTTGGAGAAATTTTACGGTATTCTCCCATCCGTGTACCTCCACACGGGACTTGACCAGCGCGTTTTGGATCTTCTCCTCCACCTCTTCGGGATCATACTCGAACATATCATCCAGACTCACCCCGAAATACCCCGCCAACACAGGCAGAGTCGCCACGTCGGGATAGCCCCCGCCGGTCTCCCATTTGGAGATAGCCTGGGGGGAAAGGTTCAGGGCTGTAGCCAACTGTTCCTGGGTCAGCCCCTTGTTTACCCGTAATTCACGAATCTTGTTTCCAAGGTTTATCATAGAGTTTCTCACTTTCATTGTATTCCGGTGGCCTCCGTTGTCTGTATTATAGCACACCTTCCCATGAATTGCAAGCAACGCTTTTTGGGATGGATTCCACGAATGGTTGAGGGGGTGGAGGCCGATCACGGTTTTTGACTTGAAATTTCCTTATATTTATTGACAAAAAACCTACACTATGTTATAATCATCTCAACCCATTTTGCACAAAATCCTCACCAAAGGAGACTATATCATGCTCATCGCCAACACCCCTCTCTCGTCCTACAAGATTATCCTCCCCGCCGCCGCCCTTGAAGGCGAGCGTGACGCCGCCGAGGTGCTCCGCGATACCCTCGCCCGCGCCACGGGCGTGACTCTGTCCATCGACACCGATGCTACCCCTGTCACCGACTGCGAGATCGTCATCGGTAAGACCAACCGCGACCGTGACAGCGACAAGGTCACCTCCGCCCGCGCTGAAATCCAGAACGACGGTTACGCCATGGTGGTGGACGGTACCCGTCTCTACATCACAGGCAACCTCCCCCGCTGCGGTGTCTACGGCGTTTACACCTTCATGGAGGACTACCTCGGCGCTCGCTTCTACTCCGATACCTACATGACCGTCCACGATGGGGAAGTGAAGGATATCCCCGCCGACCTGTACCGCGTGGATTCCCCCTACTTCTTCTCCCGCGACACCTACTGGCACCACATTCTCCACCCCCGTCGTCCCACCAAAATGAACATCCGCAACGCGGTCAAGTCCAACCATTGGGATATGCCCGATCTGGGCGGCGGCGTGACCTACGCGGGGCGTTTCGTCCACAGCATCTGGGATCTGGCTGAGATCCCCCACGAGATTGGCGTCCAGCCCTGCCTGACCGACGAAAAGACCTATGAGAACGTCCGCAAGAACGTCCGCCGTGTCCTGCAGGAGAACCCGGGCGCCACCATCGTCTCGGTCTCCCAGGTGGACTCCTACCCCGACCAGCTAGGCTGTCAGTGCGAGAATTGCAAGGCCATTGACGACCGGGAAGGGACGCCTATGGGGTCACTTTTGAGCTTTGTTAACCGCATCGCCGACGACATCAAGGACGACTATCCGAACGTCTACGTGGACACCCTGGCCTACCGCTACACCCGCAAGGCACCCAAGACCATTGTTCCCCGCGACAACGTCATCATCCGCCTCTGCTCCATTGAGTGCTGCTTCTGCCACCCCCTGGACGATCCCGATTGCCCCCACAACGTGGAATTCAAGAAGGATATCGAGGAATGGGCCGCCATCTGCAACAACCTCTACATCTGGGACTACACCACCGACTTCCTCTGCTATCTGAGTCCCTTCCCCAATTTCGCCGTCCTGCAGAAGAACGTCAAATTCTTCAAGGATCACCACGTCATCGGTATGTTCGAGCAGGGCAACTACCAGTCTCTCTCGGGCGAATTCGGTGAGCTCCGCGGCTATCTCCTGGCCAAGCTCTTGTGGAATCCCGACATGACCGAAGAGGAATACTACGCCCTGATGGACGAGTTCCTCCGCGACTACTACGGCGCGGGCTGGAAGTACATCCGCGAGTACATCGACATGACCTCGAAGAAGGCCGCCGAGCGGCATCTGTTCATTTACGACACCCCCAACCGCATCTTCCCCTTCGACAAGAAGGAGGCTGAGGATCCGAATCTGGACATTCTGGATTCTCAAAGGATCGAGGCGTGGAGCCGCGACTTGAAGAACACCGCTGTTTCCGCCATCACCGACGAGACCGCCTTTGCCGAGTACCTGCTCGGCCTCTGGAGCAAGGCTCTGTCTGCCGCAGAGACTCACGAGCACCACGCCCACGTCGCCCAGTCCTCGGTGCAGGCCCTCTACTACGCCGAGTTTGTCCTCCCTGCCGAGCGGTTTGAGAGCCTGAATATTCCCATGCTGGACGCCATCCGCGCCTCGGGCATTACCAAGTTCCGTGAGACCGCTGATATTCCCGATTTGGGAAATCCTGAGGTTTATCCCGATCTTCGTTAAGGTTAAAAACATAGATAGAAAGGATATTTTCATGAGACGACTGCTTTTCCTTCTCCTGATCCTCTGTCTGGGTGCAAGTCTCTTTTGCGCCTGCACGAATACCAATCCTCCCGATGAGACGAGCCCCGACACCACTGCCCCCGTGACCGAATTCCCCACCGAGCCTCCCACCGAGGAGGTCACCGAGACGCCTACGGAGGAGGTCACCGAAGCGCCCACCGAGGAAGTCACCACCGACTACTTTGAGGCCAACCGCATCGAGATCGTGGAGCCCGACACCTCCAAGGTCGCAGACCTGACCCTCGTCGACGAGGGCTACGACATTTACCAGCTTCCGGGAAACGGCAATGGCGGCTGGCGGTATGGCCCCTCCTACATCTACTACGGTGACGGTCGGGTAGACGCCTACTTCGCCTCGGGTGGAGATAGCGGGGAGTGGGATCGCATCACACACCGCAGTTCCACCGACGACGGCGCGACCTGGTCCGCCGAGAAGATCGTGGTCTACCCCACACCTGACGGTATGGACGATCACTCCTGCTGTGACCCCGGCGCGGTCTATTTTGACGGCTACTACTATATCGGCTATACCTCCACCCTCAATGACGGCGGTTACTGTAACAATATCTTTGTCGCTCGCTCGGAAAACCCCGATGGCCCCTTTGAGAAGTGGAACGGCTCGGGCTGGGGCGGCGCGCCCATGCCCATCTTCTACTTCGAGCAGTCCTACGGCTACTGGGGTATCGGTGAGCCCAGCTTTGTGGAGCTCAACGGTACGTTGTATATCTACTATACCTACTCGACTCCCATGAAGTCCTTTATCATGCTGGCAACGGCAGATGCCACCAATGAGAACTGGCCTTCGACTCTGACACACCACGGCGCGGTCATGGAGAAAAAGAGTGATTCCATCGACGTCAAGTTCGTGGAGGATTGGGGCAAGTTCATTGCCGTGACCCGCGAGGACGTGATGGGGAACGGAAACTGTATCGTGGTATATGAGTCGGTGGACGGTCGGAGCTTTGTGCTGGTTGACGCGATTCGCGAGAATACCTGCCCCGGTATGTTCTCCATGGGACTGTCCTCACGTCCGAACGGTCACATCCGCCTCTCCGAGGACGCCGAACATTTGCGGCTCTCTTATGCCTACGGCGATTCGGGCTGGGCCGCGTGGAATACCCGCCTGCACAAGGTAACTCTGACCCGATCCGACGGCAATGACTTGGTCGCCGAGAGTGCTAAGTCGGGTCTGACAGTGGGCATCACCCGCGAGGAGGAGCCCTTTGGCTGGGAGGAGTGGACCATGATCCGCACCCACAAGGATCTTTATATCCTTGCGGTGGGAGATAAGCAAAACATGAACTTCTTCCTTCGTGACCGCTACGTAAACGGAAAGGACGTCACCCTGCGGGAAAAGAATATCACCATCAACGACTACGACGAGAACGTGGTGTCCTTCAAGAATGGCCGCTTGAGTGCCATAGGAGTGGGCGAGACCACCGTTACCGTCTGCTACAAGGAGCTGAAGCACGTTTTCCGCGTGGTAGTCGTGGCTACCGATGAAGAAAAGGAGGCCATCCTCGCCGAGACCACCGTAGCCCCCACGGTATCGGAGTACACCATCTATTTGGGCGAGCGGAGCATCTATCGTCCCCAGCTCCGTGTTCGTATCACCAAAGGAGATGGCTCGGTCGGCGAGCTGTACGTGAACGATGGCCCGAATGAACTGACCTTTACGGGCTACGACGAAAATATCATATCCGTCAACGAGAAGGGCGTGGTCACCGCCCGTGCCGCAGGCACCACTGAGGTAACGGTGAAGTACGGCTCCCATACCATGAAGGTGAAGATCAAGGTCTCTGCCGACCCCGCCGATGCGATGTTCGGCCTGGGCGATGTGGAGGACGTTCACTATACCTCGCTGGACTTTTCCAAGGAGATGGATCGGATCGCGGTTGCCCAACTGCAAAATTGCACCATGACCGAGGAGGAGGACTGCCTGCGCTTCACGGTATCCTCCAAGAACCAAAACCCCGGCATGACCGATCCCGGCTTCAAGGTGGTCTATCAGGGTGCGCTGGATCCCATCATGACCGATGCCTATAGCGCTGTGGAGATCGTATATCGGGTTTCCACCGAGAATTCGTCTCACGCCAATTCCATGGAGATCTACATCGGAACAGGCTCGGTGATGGATGCTCAGGGTGGCTACTCCACCTCCACCGGCCTAATTTGCGACGGTGAGTATCATACTCTCCGGATTCCCGTTTCCCATTTGGATTATTGGAAGGGTCAGCTCAACATCATCCGCTTTGACTTCTTCCAGTCGGCTCTGGAGGGAGACAGCATTTTCATTCGCTCCATTCGTCTCGCCGAGTGATAGAAGTGCCTGTAAGACGAGAGCC
>JAZSBH010000152.1:0-8470 GCA_045602325.1 Eubacteriales bacterium
CTTCACGGCAAACTGCGACTTAACAGCGCATCGGCCGTTTCGCTATAAGCGAAATGGCGCGCTGATCAGGGGGATGGATTTCCAAGGAAGGTACCGTGGGTACCTTCCTTGGACGGCGCCTCTTTTGGTACTTTTCTCTCGTCGAGGAGAGAAAAGTACATAAGTATAGCTCGCCGTTAAACTGCAATTTGCACATTTTATCTCGAAAGGAGATCCTATGAACGCTCCACTGCTGGAACTCAAAAACATCGGCAAGATTTACGTCTCGGATTCCAACGTTTCGGTTGGCATCCGTGGAGTGAATCTGTCCTTTGACCGCGGAGAATTCGTCGCGGTGACGGGTAAATCGGGGTCGGGTAAGTCTACCCTGCTCAACGTCATCAGCGGCATGGACACATACGAAGAAGGCGAACTGTTGGTGGAGGGTGAGCCCACCTCCTACTTCATGCAGAAGGACTGGGAGGAGTACCGCAAGCAGTACGTATCCTTCATCTTCCAGGACTACAACATCATCGAGAGCTTCACCGTCCTGCAAAACGTGGAGCTGGCATTGATGAACATGGAAAATCCCCGTGAGCGTCGGGAGCGGGCGATGGAGCTGCTCCACCGCGTGGGACTGGAAAAGCATATCCACCACAAGGGCAGTAAACTCTCGGGCGGGCAGAAGCAACGCACCGTCATCGCACGCGCTCTGGCCAAGGATTCCCCCATCATCCTGGCCGACGAGCCCACGGGCAACCTGGACAGCCAGTCCTCGGGGGAGATCATTGAGCTTCTTCGGGAGGTATCCCGGGATAAGCTGGTCATCGTGGTCACTCACAACTTCGAGCAGGTGGAGGACTACGCCACCCGTCACATCCGCGTTTTCGACGGCGCGGTGGAGCTGGATCACACCATTCGCCCCGCGGCCGTGGTCAGCGACTCTGCTCCGTGCGCAGTTCAGCCACCCCCTGCCGCAAAAAAGACCGCCCATACCCTGCGTAACGGTCTCCTTTTGGGTCGCGTCCGCTTCACCGCCACTCCCAAGCTGTCGGTGTTCCTCTGTATTCTCATGACTGTCACCGCCCTGGTGCTGTCCCTGGTCACCTCTCTGACCTATGAGTCACGTAATCTTTTCAAAGATCAAACCATGTTTACCCATGCTGACGGCCGTTTGGTCATTGTTCGCCGGGACGGAAAGGTCATCACCGACGAAGAACTGGAGAAGCTGGCCGCCGACGTGGGAGCCAAGGACTACCTGCACTACGACTCCATGCTGGATGATTCGGTCGGTATTCGGATCGGAGATATTCAGAATTATGAGTGGGAGTGGTACGAGTTCTCCTTCGGTTACCCCGCGGAAAGTGTTAAGCTGAACGAGGGTCGCTATCCCGAAGCGGATAACGAGGTCATCCTGGAGGTGCCGATCTCCTTTAAGAATCACCTGGGCGAGAATGGCTTTGAGGAGACCGAGCTCCCCCTGCTCTTTGATATGGCTACATACAAGGTGGTAGGGGTACGTTACTACTACGATAACACCCGTATGCCCCGTATGCTCTTCACCGAGAATGGCTACAAGATCGCCTCGGCCATTGCCTTTTTCGTAGACCAGCAGTACAATTTCAGCTATAATGTACAGCTTTCCTCCCCCGAGGACGAGCAGGCGCGTTACGGTCTTTCCATGAGTGGCGAGACAGTCGTTGATTTCGATCTCCCCGCAGGCTCTTACTTCATCAACCACAGCTCCATGCCCGATTATCTCCGGCAGCTGGGAGTAGGGAAGGGCGGCCTGACCCTGAATGAACTGACGGTTCATACCGTGATGTCGGGTAACTTCTATAACTACCATTACGAGTATTACGATGGCGGCTTTATGGGCAGTGACGTCATCATCGAAAGCGTAGGCAAGCCCGGCTACGGCGAGGAAGCCACCATCCAATATGAATTCACCGATTACAGCATGGTTCGGGACGTCTCGGACGGCATGAAGAGCAATCTGGCAGCCCGCTACTATGAGCAGTGGCAGGACGGCGTCGGTATTTCCAACGCAAGCTTTGTGATACTGTCTCCTGATATTCTTCTGGACTTCATGTACGAGAACTACTACGCTCGGGCCTACACCCAGGCATCTCTCTTTTTTGAAAACGACCGAGAAGCTCACGACAAGGTGGAGGCTCTCCGCGAGCTAGGCTACACCGCCGTGGTCTCGGACGAGACGGTGGAGCCTGACGTATTCGAAGTGCTGGAGGAAAAACTGATCGCAGGTATGATGGCATTCCTGTGGCTCATGGCCATCGGATTCGTCTCCATCTTCCTCTCCCTCTGTTCGTCCCGCGCTATGAACGCCACCAGAGGCGATATCGCCATTATGCGCTCCATGGGTATTCCCACGTCGGTGGTTCGCATCAGCATCTATATCCAGACCCTTATCTCCCTGATTCCTGCCGCCATCGTCACGGCTGTCACCTGTACGATGGTCTACATGATCCCCAAGACCAATTATATGTTCCCATTCCTCCACGCCGCCGATTATGTGCTGATCGCGGCCGTGCTGGTGCTGATCGCCCTCAATCTGTCCCGTAAGTACGTCAAAAAGATGTTTAGCGACAGCGTCAAAAAGACTCTGAAAGGAGGTTCCAAGGCATGAGCGTGTTCCCGGTCAAGATCACGAACGCCCATAAATACTATAATAAGGGCAAGGGTAATGAACTCCACGTCATGGATAACATCACCCTGGAGCTTCCCGAATCGGGGATGGTGGCCATTTTCGGCCAGAGCGGTTGCGGAAAAACCACCCTGCTCAATACTGTGGGCGGCCTGGATAAGATCGCATCAGGCTCCATTGAACTCTTTGGGCAGAGCATCCGCGAGGATACCGATACCCTGCGGAACAAGTACGTCGGGTATATTTTCCAGAATTACAATCTCAATGTTGCAGAAACCGTTTACGAAAACGTTTCGGCTGCCCTCCGTCTTTGCGGTATGACCGACGAGACCGAGATATACGAGCGCACTATATCGGCACTCACCAACGTGGACATGGAGAAGTACCGCGACCGCACCCCGGACACCCTGTCGGGCGGTCAGCAACAGCGGGTAGCCATCGCCCGTGCCATCGTCAAGAATCCCGCCATCATCCTGGCCGATGAGCCCACGGGAAACCTGGACGAGGCCAACACGGTCCTGGTGATGGATATTCTCAAGGAGATCTCACGCTTTCACCTGGTTCTCCTGGTCACCCACGAGGCCAATCTGGTGGATTACTACTGCGACCGCGTCATTGAGATCGTGGACGGCCGCGTGAATGCCGACCGCATCAATGAAGGCGCCAATGGGTACGTTCAGCGCAATAAGAATCACATCTACCTCGGAGAGTTGGAAAAGACCGAGACCGCCGCTCCTGGTGTTCATTTGGAATATTACGGCGAGCCTACCGAGGCGATCACCCTGCAGGTGGTCAACGTGGGCGGTAAGCTTTACCTGAAGACGAATAACCCCGCCGTCAAGATCTTGGACGAGGGAAGCGAGATCAAACTCATGGACGGCGTATTCCACGAGGCCAAGACTGCCGAGGACGGCACCGTCAATGGTCGCAAGCTGGATATGTCCAAGCTCACCCCCGTGGAGGGGGATAACTACGGCCGCCTGTACCATTGGAGGAACTCCTTGAAGTACGCCTGGCGGGAGAACTTTTCCACGAAAAAGAAGAAGGGAAAGAAGCTTCTCCGTACCTGCCTGTTCCTGCTGGCCGTGGTCATGGTGTTTATGACGGCTTCCTTTGGTTCAAATCTCAGCGAATATATGGATCTCCGCCGCGACCATAACGAAAACATATTCTATATCCCTCTGGATCCAGCGATGGACTATTCGGCTGTTACCTCGGAAATGGGGAATCACGGCATGGATTTCTCCCGGATCATCGGATCGTCTCCTCTTTATGAAAAGGAAACGTTGCGTTTTCAATCCTCCGCATTCATGACGGCTAAGTCGGTCACTCTGTCCGCCGATGCCTATATGGTGGATGTGGCTCATGCTGCAGATCTCCGTGTGGTGGCAGGCGAAGGGACCTTGACAGGCACAACCGATATCCTCATCACCACAGCCATGGCGGATAAACTTTTGGAGACCTCTACCGTGAGTTACCTGAACGACTACGTGGACCTCATCGGCATGATCTCCCGTAACAGATATACGTATATCGATAATGCCAATCTTCGTATCGCGGGGGTGGTGCAGTCCGACGAGCTGTTCTTTTACGTGGATAGTCTGATGATGGCTAAGCACGTGCTGAACAGTTACTTCTGGATGCCTGTGGGTTCCGCCACCGAGGTGGGGCTGGGTGATTCTCTCCAAAAGGGACATATGGTCTTCCTGGAAAACAGCGGCGCTCCCGCAAACCTGACCGTAGGCGATAAGGTACAGATCCTGGGCATCACCCTGGCTGTCTCCGAGGTGATCCATACGTACAGAGATCTTTCCGAGTATCCCGCTTATGTACTGGAGACGTATGGCGAAAAGCTGATCACCGATCCCGGTATCTATGCTGATCAGGTGTTGGCTGACGGCACGCCCTATGACGCGGCTCTCTACGCTTGGCTTTTGGATTATTACTTCCGGTATATTCCCGCATTCTATCAGAACAAGCTGAATGCGCTCCAACATTATGAGGATGTGATGTTTGAGGAATGGGCCATCGCCCAAAAGCAGAATATAGCCGCTTATGCCTCCGTGATGGGCTACGACCCCTACTACGTTTGCGGTGCCTACCTCTATTACGCCGAGAAGGGAAGCTATCCTACCGATGCCGAGCTGGCTGCATTTGCGGAGATCGACGGCGTTACAGAAGCCATCAAGAATATGATGAGCTACGACGCCTATTACACGGAATACGACCAATTCGTGAATCAGCATTGGAACAACTATTCCAAGGGTGAGTACTACTACGTGGTCAACGACGAGGACTATATTGCTCTGGCCGGTTCTGCCGGTATCACCGACGCAAAGCTGAACGTCAATACCTACAGCATCATGGACATGTTCGGCGGAGATGTCTACTACACCAACCACCTTATGATCCGCTCCTCCGATCCCGCCGCCACCGACGCCTACCTCACCGAACTGTTGGGCGAGGATGGCTATATCACGCCCGACGGTATATTTGCTCAGCTCTTCCGTGAGATACGTACCACCGTTCTGGTAGCCACCATCAGCGTGGGGGTGGTTTTGGCGCTCATGTGTCTGTGTGTTTTTTTCATTATGAGATCCTCCTTCATGAGCCGCGTCCGTGAGGTGGGCATCCTCCGCGCCATTGGCGTGACAAAGCGAAACCTCACCTTCCGCTTCGCTGTGGAGACCGCCCTGCTCATCCTGCTTACCCTGGTGCTGGGCTTTGTCCTGTCTGCCTGGTTCATAGGCTCGCTTTCGGGGGCCGCTTTGTTCTCCACCATGTTCTACTTCCCGGTGTGGATGGCTCTCGCCCTGCTTGTTCTCGTCTGCGCGGCTGCCCTGTTCTTCGGGGTTCTGCCTGCGATATTGCTGCTCCGTAAGACTCCCAGCGAGATCCTGTCCAAATACGATATCTGACGCGCTCCGCTATTCCAAGGGGCTGTCTCAAATCCTCGATTTGAGACAGCCCCTCTTTCTGTGCCATACTGTTGTTCTCGATCCGATTGGAGGCAGGAAACGTGAAAATGTCTTGACTTTTTTCGCGTTTTATGGTATGATTGAAGAAACGAAATGCCCCCTGCGCATGCAGAAATAAAACAGATATAAACGGAGAATGATCATGTCACTTTTCGCAGATAAAACCCTTCTGATCACCGGTGGTACAGGAAGCTTCGGCAACGCCGTGCTTCGCCGCTTTCTTGCAACGGATATTCGTGAAATTCGGGTTTTTTCCCGTGACGAAAAAAAGCAGGATGATATGCGACACGAGTTTCAGGCCACCATGCCCGACGTGGCTGATAAAGTGAAGTTCTATATTGGCGATGTCCGGGATCCTCAAAGTCTTCATTATGCTATGACAGGGGTGGATTTTGTTTTTCACGCTGCCGCCCTCAAGCAAGTGCCTTCCTGCGAGTTTTTTCCTATTGAAGCCGTGAAAACCAACGTCCTTGGTACCGAGAATGTGCTGACTGCCGCCATTCAAGCGGGTGTTCAAACCGTAATCTGTCTGTCCACTGACAAGGCAGCCTATCCCGTCAATGCCATGGGTACCTCGAAAGCCATGATGGAGAAGGTCGTCGTAGCCAAGTCCCGTACGGTGCGCCCTGATCAAACCAAGATCTGCTGTACCCGTTACGGTAATGTTATGTGCTCGCGCGGCTCGGTCATTCCTCTGTGGATCGAGCAGATCCGTGCGGGTAATCCGATCACCATTACCGATCCTGCCATGACTCGTTTTATTATGTCTTTGGAAGAAGCCATTGATCTGGTTCTCTTTGCGTTTGAACATGGTGAGAATGGTGATATCCTTGTCCAGAAGGCTCCTGCCTGTACCATTGAGACACAGGCCAGAGCGGTGCAGGAATTGTTTGATAAAAAGGGAAAGAATGAGATTCAGACCATTGGCATTCGCCATGGAGAAAAGATGTACGAGACCCTGCTGACCAATGAAGAATGTGCATGCGCGATTGATATGGGAAATTTCTATCGCGTTCCCTGTGATAAACGAGGCTTGAACTACGATAAGTACTATGAGCATGGTGATACCGCCCGTAATACACTGACCGAATTCAATTCCAATAATACGGATCTCCTCTCGGTGGATGAGGTGAAAGCCAAACTCTTGTCATTACCCTATATCTGTGAGGAACTGAGGAAAGAGCAGGACGGACGGCTATGAATATTCTCATCACAGGCGCCAAGGGCTTTTTGGGGAGAAACCTTACGGCCGCGTTATCCTGCGTCCGGGACGGAAAGGATCGTACCCATCCCGGCTTGTCCATCGATGCCATCTTTGAATACGATTTGGACACGGAGCCCGTCTTGTTGGATGAATACGCGTGTAAGGCGGACTTTGTTTTCCATTTGGCGGGTGTCAATCGCCCCAAAAATCCGGATGAATATATGCAAGGAAATCTGGGCTTTACGGCGGATCTGTTGGAGACTTTAAAAAAATATGGGAACACCTGTCCCGTGGCGTATGCGTCTTCCATCCAGGCCTCCCTTGTTGGCCGTTACGATACTGAATACGGACGGAGCAAGAAAGCGGCCGAAGATTTGATCTTTGCGTATGGCCGCGAGACGGGAACGACGGTATACGTTTATCGATTCCCTAACCTCTTTGGCAAATGGTGCCGCCCCAACTATAATTCGGTTGTGGCGACTTTCTGTCATAATATGGCCCATGACCTGCCCATTACAGTCAACGATCCCGCTACGGAGCTGGAGCTGTTATACATCGATGATCTGATCTCGGAATTGTTGCAGGCCTTGGAAGGGGACCCTCATCGCTGTACCTTTGATGGTACCCGCACGGTGTTGACGGATGACGGTGATTTTTGCGCTGTTCCCGTGACGCATCACGTTACTCTCGGGGAAATCGTCAAATTGCTGGAATCTTTCCGCAATCAGCCTGCCACTCTTCTGATGCCGGAGCTCCCCCCCAACGGCTTTGCCAAAAAGCTGTACAGTAC
Source organism: Eubacteriales bacterium (assembly GCA_045602325.1). GTDB lineage: Bacteria > Bacillota > Clostridia > Oscillospirales > CAG-272 > CAMEON01. Next base: position 7,617 of record JAZSBH010000152.1, read on the forward strand.
CTATTTGTCGTATCTTCCTAAAGAAAAAATGGCCATCTCCCTACACATGAACTGCGACGCCCGCGGTTCCTTCACCGAACTTTTGCGCACGGAAGCATGTGGGCAATTCTCGGTGAATATTTCCCGACCGGGCATTACCAAAGGGCAGCATTGGCATCACAGTAAATGGGAATTTTTCGTTGTGGTAGCCGGCCATGGATTGATTCAACAGCGTCAAATCGGAACCGATACGGTTCTCGATTTTGAGGTGTCCGGAGACAGGATCGAAGCCATTCACATGCTTCCGGGTTACACACATAATATCATCAATCTGTCGGATACCGAAGATCTTGTGACGGTCATGTGGGCTAACGAATGCTTTGACCCCCAAAGACCCGATACTTTTTACGAGGAGGTGTAATCATCATGAAATATGGTTACGGAGATGTAGGTTTTCGGGATAACGGTAAATTGAAGCTTTTGATCATCGTGGGCACCCGTCCCGAGATCATTCGCCTGTCTGCGGTCATAACCAAATGCCGCCATTATTTCGATTGCATTCTTGCCCATACGGGGCAGAATTATGACTATACCCTCAACGGTATTTTCTTCCGTGATCTGAAACTGGATCAGCCAGAAGTATATATGGATGCTGTCGGTGATGATCTGGGTGCCACGATGGGAAACATTATTGAGGCTTCGTATAAATTGATGGTTCAGATCAAGCCGGATGCCCTGTTAGTGTTGGGGGATACCAATTCTTGCTTGTCTGCCATTTCCGCGAAACGGTTGCATATCCCCATTTTCCACATGGAGGCGGGGAACCGCTGTATGGATGAGTGCCTCCCCGAGGAGACCAACCGTCGCATCGTGGA
>JAZSBH010000153.1:0-4682 GCA_045602325.1 Eubacteriales bacterium
CCCTCATCAAAAAGCTCATCACCGAGGCCTACGCAGGTGAGCGGCTGGTGCTCATCGAGAACGAGTTCGGTGAGATCGGCATCGACGGCGGATTTCTGGCCGAGGCGGGTATTCAGATCAACGAGATGAATTCGGGCTGTATCTGCTGCTCCCTCGTCGGCGACTTCGGCAAGGCTCTGTCCAAGGTGCTGACCGAGTATACCCCCGACCGCATCCTCATCGAGCCCTCGGGCGTGGGCAAGCTTTCCGATGTCATCCGCGCCGTGCAGGGTGCCGCCACCGAGGGAGCCGTGCTGAACGGCTTCACCACCGTGGTGGATGCAGGCAAGTGCAAGATGTACATGAAGAACTTCGGTGAATTCTTCAACGACCAGGTGGAGAACGCCGGTTGTATTGTGCTTTCCCACACCGACACCACCTCCGCCGCCAAGATCGAGACCGCCGTCTCTCTCCTCCGCGAGCATAACCCCACCGCCGTCATTGTTACCACCCCCTGGAATGACCTGACCGGCGCCCAGCTCCTGGAAGCCATGGAGCGCAAGGACACTCTGGAGGCCGAGCTGGCTCGCCTGGCCGAGGAAACGGAGCATCACCATCACCACCATCATGAGGACGGCGAGGAGTGCCATTGTCACGAGCACCACCATCATGAGGATGGTGAGGAGTGTCACTGCCACGAGCAGGACCACGACCATCATCACGACCACGACCATCATCACGACCACGACCATCATCACGATGGCGAGTGCTGCTGCGGTCACGACCACGACGGTCACCACCACCATCACCACGCCGATGAGGTCTTTGTGAGCTGCGGCACCGAGACTACCGCCGCATTTGATCGCGCATCCATGATCGACAAGCTGAACGCTCTCTGTGACGAGGGCAAGTACGGCATCGTCCTGCGTGCCAAGGGCATCGTGGCTGCCACCGACGGTGAAAACTGGATCCATTTCGACTATGTTCCCGGTGAGCCCGACGTCCGCGAGGGCGGAGCCGCCGTCATTGGTCGCCTTTGTGTCATCGGCTCCAAGCTGAATATTCCCGCCCTCTCCGAGCTCTTCGGAGTGGAGCTGGCGTGATCCGAAAAGGAGTAAACTATGGCCTACAAAATTCCCGTCTACCTCTTCACCGGCTTCCTGGAGGGCGGCAAGACCCACATGATCCAGGAGTCCATGGAGAGCGAGCAATTCAATTCGGGGGATAAGACCCTCATCATCCAATGCGAGGAGGGCGTGGACGAGCTGGATCTGTCCTCTTTCTCCAGCAAGAACTGTTACCTTGAGCTCATCGAAGACCCCGACGAGCTCACCACCGCCAACCTGACCGCCATGGGTAAGAAGTACAAGGCCGACCGAGTCATCATCGAGTACAACGGCATGTGGCCCCTGCAGGCGCTCTACGAGAATCTGCCTGCCAATTGGGCTATCTTCCAGGAGATGATGTTTGCCGAGGCCAAGACCTTCATCGCGTATAATCAGAATATGCGTTCTCTCATGGTGGACAAGCTTATGAACTGCGAAATGGTGGTGTTGACCCGCACTCCCAACGACATCGATAAGGACGAGATTCACAAGATCATCCGCGGCATTTCCCGCCGCGCCGCCATTTCCTATGATTACCCCGACGGTCATATTGAGTACGACGAGATCGAGGATCCCCTGCCCTTTGACAAAGAAGCCGATGTTATCGAGATCGAGGACGACGACTTCGCTCTATGGTACCGCGATCTATCCGAGGAGATGGACACCTACGAGGGCAAGACGGTGCATGTCAAGGGTTTAGTCGCCCGTGACAACAAGCTGGGGAAGAATTCGGTCATCATCGGCCGACACATCATGACCTGCTGTGCCGACGATATCGCCTACAGCGGTCTGGTCTGCAATTTCTCCGCCCCGGTTTCTCTCAAGACCCGGGAGTGGATCACGGTCACTGCCAAGATCGCCCTGGAGCCCCACAAGCTCTACGGCGGCCGCCGCGGTCCCGTTCTCTACGCTACCGACTACGCCCTTTCCTCCGCCCCCAAGCAGGAGGTTGCGACGTTTTATTGAGAGCGGCAGGGCTCTGCCCTGCACCCGCTTAAGGGACTTTTGAAAAAGTCCCTTAAGAATCCCCAAAACTTTCAACAAGGAAATGATCATGTCAAATCAAATCTATTTGGATATTGCCCGGGATGCTGAGGCGGCTGTCCGTGAGCTCATCGAGGCGGCGCATCTGACGCCCGGTCAGCTTCTCGTCATCGGCTGCTCCTCCTCCGAGATGGTGGGGGAGCGCATCGGCAAGAACTCCTCCATGGAAGCGGCTGTGGCTCTGCGGGACGCCGTCCTGCCTATCCTCGCGGAGCAGGGCATCCTGCTTGCAGTCCAGTGCTGTGAGCATCTCAACCGCGCCCTGATCATGGAGCGCGCCACCGCCGAAGCGTATGGCTACGATCCCGTGTGGGTCAAACCTCAGCCCAAGGCAGGCGGTTCCTTCGCCACTGCCGTCTGGGAATCCATGACTGACCCTGTGGCCGTGGAGACGGTCAAAGCCCACGCCGGCATGGACATCGGCGGTACTCTCATTGGGATGCACCTCCGCCGTGTTGCCGTTCCCGTACGGTTGTCGGTGAGCCGCATCGGCGAGGCCTCTCTGATCTGTGCCCGCACACGTCCTGCTTATATCGGCGGGCCGCGAGCAGAGTACCAGACCGAAGAACCGTAAAAACGAAAAGGAAACCAAAATCATGTCCAGAGACAGACTCGGAAGCCGTCTCGGCTTCATTCTTTTGAGCGCCGGCTGCGCCATTGGCATCGGCAACGTATGGAAATTCCCCTGGATGGTCGGCCAGTACGGCGGTGCCATCTTCGTACTCATTTATATCGCCTGCTTGGTGATCCTGGGTGTCCCCGTTATGACCATGGAGTTCGCCGTGGGCCGTGCCGCCCAGAAATCTCCCTCGCTGATGTTCCAGCAACTGGAAAAGAAGGGAAGCAAATGGCATTGGCACGGTATTGCCTGCCTGGCGGGTTGCGTCATTCTCATGATGTTCTATACCAACGTTTCGGGCTGGATGATGCAGTATTTCATCAAGACCGCAACGGGCCAATTTGACGGCTTGGACACCGAAGGCGTCAACGCCGAGTTCGGATCCATGCTGGGGGATCCCATCTGGCAGACCGTCTTTATGTCTGCCGCGGTCATCATCGGCATGGTGGTCTGTATGCTGGGCGTGCAAAAGGGGCTCGAGCGGGTCACCAAGGACATGATGGTGGCGCTTTTGGTGCTCATGGTGGTCATTGCCATCAACAGCATTTTCCTGGACGGTGCCTCCGAGGGACTGAAGTTCTACCTCGTTCCCAACCTGGAAAACGTCAAGGAGGCGGGCATCTTCAACGTCATCGTGGCGGCCATGAATCAGGCCTTCTTTACCCTGAGTCTGGGCATCGGCTCCATGGCCATTTTCGGCAGCTACCTCGGCAAGGACAGAGCCCTCATGGGCGAAGCGGTCAATGTGGCGGTGCTGGATACCTTTGTGGCCTTCACCTCGGGTCTGATCATTTTTCCCGCCTGCTTCGCCTACGGGGTCAACCCCGGTGCGGGTCCCGCGCTGATCTTCCAGACCCTGCCGAACGTCTTCAACAATATGCCCTTGGGCCGTCTCTGGGGCTCCCTCTTCTTCGTGTTCATGTCCTTTGCCGCTCTCTCCACCGTCCTTGCGGTATTCGAGAACATCATCGCTTGCGTCATGGATCTCACGAATTGGGGACGCAAAAAGACCTGTGTTGCCGTGGGGGGCGGTATGCTCCTACTTTCTATGCCATGCGTTCTGGGCTACAACCTGTGGTCTGGCTTTACCCCCTTCGGTGAGGGTACCGCCGTCCTCGATCTGGAGGATTTTGTGGTCAGTAATCTCCTGCTCCCCATCGGTGCTTTGATCTTTACTCTCTTCTGCGTCACCCGCTATGGCTGGGGCTGGAAGGGCTTTACGGAAGAAGCCAACACGGGTAAAGGCCTTAAGGTTCGCCCCTGGATGCGCTGGCTCATGACCATCGTTATCCCCGTCATCATTCTGGTGATCTTTGTCATGGGTCTTGTGACCTTTGATTTCTCGCGGTAAAACAGACAAATAGATAAAAAGGTGTCGTATTTGGGTACGGCACCTTTTGTATTCAAATTGCAGTTTGTCGGGATGTTTTGTTTTGCACCTTTCTCTCCGTGTCGAGATGAAAGGAGAAGTGCTGCGCACTTCGCCAAAGAGCGCCACTTAAGGAAAGTACCCACGGTACTTTCCTTAAGGATCCTATCGCCTGATCTGCGTGCCCATTTGCCAGTAGGCAAATGGGCTGATACGCTGTCAAGTCGCAGTTTGCCATGAAGCCGCACGGTCGTCAGAGTGACGACCGCGCGGTTAGTCGCCCGTTTGGTGACAACCCAAAGTTTCTTTTTCCCTCAAAGCGAAACAACGACTTTGGGCAGAAGCCAAGCGGCGAGTTCCGCACGGTCGGCGCTCCGCCGTTCGTGCGGGCATGCGGGTCTTGGCGATTTTCCCCGCAACCACCACTTTTCCCGAAAACAAAAATTTGTGCGCTATTTAGGTGGTGGGTTTCTTAAGGGAGGCACCGTGGGTGACTCCCTTAAGTGGCGTTCTTTCCGTCGCTTTCTGTTGCCATGGACAGAAAGCGACATGAACTTATCGGTTC
>JAZSBH010000154.1:0-7273 GCA_045602325.1 Eubacteriales bacterium
ACCCCCTGTCGCAGATTGTACTAGGCTTTGAATGCTCATGTGCCCGCTCCCACGGTATGCACCTGCCCGTCGGGGAGATACACCGTAGCTGTGGTATTGGCGGGGATGGCGACGGTCAAATGCAGGGTCTCGCCGTTATGACGGAAGGACACCTGAATCTGCCCGCGAATGGTGGGGATCGCGGCCGACGCTTCTCCAATGCCGTCGGGGCAGACCCTCACGTCAAAGGTTTCAAAGGCCGGGGAGGTGGGAATGACACCGAAAATGCCGCTTGCGATCATGTGGGCGGGGGCGGCGCCCCAGGGGTGGGACAGGGTCATGTTGGGCTTGTTGGTCTGATTCCAGGCCTCGGCGGTGACGGTTGCCCCCAAGCCGTACATCATGTATGCCCAGGTGCGCGCACCCGCAGAGGCGTCGGTATCCAGCATGAGGCGGTTGGTGATGGCACCGTGGCCGGCTCGGTACAGCCCCTCCAGCAGGAAGAATGCACCGTAGACGCTCATGCGGATCTTTCCGTCTGCTTCAATGGCCTTTGCCATGTGGTCTGCCATATTTCGGTCGGAGTAGACTCCGCAGGACAGGCAAAAGGCGGTGGCGTGCTGGGCGGCGTGGTCAGAGACAGCGCCGTCTTCGCGGATGCCGTCGCGGAAACGGCCGATTTCGTCGTCATACAGACGGGCGATCATGGTGCGGCGGAGGCGGTCAGCGCGGATGCTGAACGCAATGGCATCGGTATCCCTCCCCAGCACGGCTGCGATCATGGCCATATCTGCGTAGGCGCGGACGTTCAGAGCGTTGAATACGGTGTTGTAGGGAACCTCCATTTCGTAGCCGTCCCGTTCGGAGGGGGGCCAGTCTACTAAAACAGCGTTGGTCACCGACATACCGATGACGGGGGAGCGGATGAGCCCCGTATCGTCCAAATAATCGGTAAAGAGGTTGGCTTTCAGGATATCGTACCACTCGCGAAGCAGGGAATCGTCTCCCGTGGCCATGTAATCGGCGCGGGCGGCGAAGATGATCATGAGCAGGTAATCCGCAGGCCAGGTGCGGTGCCCCAGCAGATATTCGGTGGTCAACCGCGCGGGGGCAAAGCTATCCTCCATGGCGTAGGCGGCCAGCATATTGATGAGAAGATCGCCCTCGTAGGCGCCCCGCTCACGGGATTGAGAGTCCACGTAAATATCCTGGGATGTGACCTTAACGGTATGCTTGGTCAAACGGTGCAGATCGCAGAGCAGGTTGTTGTCCGAGGTCAGGGTGGCGGCGGATTCGTCAAAGGGCTTGCGGAGCTCCAGCCCCCATACACAGTCGGGGGTGAGTGTGACGGAACACCCCTCTATCTGTACCCAACGGAACGCCATCATGCCCGGGGTCTCCACGGTTTGGCGTCCCTCTTTGAGGTGCCAGGTCTCACGGTAGGTGTTTCCCGTGTTCATGGGGCATTTGACCCGTCCTTCGTTGAGCTGCTCGCCGTAGGTCAGGGTCACGGTGCATGGGTAGGGCATCTCGACCGTCCAGCGGAGACCGCCGATGATCTCAGCACCTAAGTCTATGAGCTGGGTACCGTCGGGCAGGACTTTCACCGTGGTGGCGGAGGTGGCATAACGGCAGACGGGCTCGGTATCCTCAGAGAGGAGGCGCAAGCCGCCCATGAGGGCCCCTATCCGTCGGGCGGTGATCCAGCGGCTTGCATCAAATCCCGCCTCGGCAAAGCCGAAGGGGAAGATGCGAGCATCCAGATTGCAGGCATGGGCGGTGAAGTAGTGGGTACCGACAGAGTTGGACTTGCCGTACACGTCATCCCCGCAGAGAGCCTTCCAGCCTTGCGCCTCCCCCTCGGTAGTGGTCAGAATATGGGGCTGACCGTTTTCGCCGTAAACCGTGAGACGGCAGAAAAATCCTTTGTCGGAGAGGGCGTAGCACAGCGCGCCAATGCAGTTTTCTCCCTCACGGAGTAGGGGAGTGACGTCATAGGTCTGGTAATAGATCGTATTCTCACCGACGGGAGATCTACCCAGACGGAACGCCCCCACGCCTACTTCCTCGCCGTTGACGGACAGGTTATAAGCATACTGCCGCGTCGGATCGGGATTCACGGCGGCGGCGGTGATCAGCGCGCGATCCATGGCGGTGAATTTGTCCTTGGTAAGAGAAAATTCACGGCGCAGGAAGGCAAAATCGCCCTCCGTCGCCCAGATACCCTCGGCGGCGGTTAAGCCTTCGCTCACCGTAAAGGCTTGCGGCGCGGATAGCGGGCTTTCTCCGCCCGCCCCGTCGCGGATGGCGATCTGCCAGTAGTACAGAATATCGTTTTCCAGTTCGTCGGCAAGCCCTGTCGGACGCACCGAGGTAGAATCGGAGGAGTGTACCCATCCCGAGTCATAGATATAAATACCCGCATCGAGATTGACGCGTCCCCGGGCGACCGTGACGCGGTAGGCAGTCTGTCGGGTGTTTGGGGTATGGGGATCGGCGGTCATGACCCAGGAAAAGCCCAGACGGTCCCGGCGCACGCCGAAGGGTGTTTTCAGGAGATTGACCCGCAGGTCAAAGGGGGAGGGGATGTGTTTCATGATGGGGGAACTCCCTTCTGATGGATGATTATAGCATAGCACAAAGGAGCGCTTTTGTCAATCCCGTAATTTTCCTTGGAATCCGTGTGAAAAAAACCGAAATTCTCTTGACTTCCCACTACATATTTGATATAATATAACGGATAATACTCTATATAGTGTTTTGGAGGTGAGATCATGGCAAGAAAAAACCGCGGAGATTCCATACGCCGCGCCCTGTCCGGTGCTTTGGCGGTGCTCTCTTTGTGTACCTGTATGATCGCGCCTATGACGGGCTGCGCCAAGACCATCACCTATACCCTGGAGGCGGGCAGTGACCTGCCCAGTCCCTACCGTCTGGTGGGGGCGGACGGTGCCGCCTACGTGGCGGGCTTTGACGAGACCTGTGTTAACCGCCCCGGCACCTATACCATCCCCATGACCGATGCAGAGGGGAAAAAGTACAACCTAAAGCTCACCGTTCGTGACCGCAAGGCTCCCGTGGTCACCACCCGCCACGTCTATTATGCCAAGGGCGTGGGCGTACCCGATGCCCATGACTTTATCAACACCATCGTGGAGGCCGACGAGTACGAGGCTTACTTTGCGTGCGAACTGCCCGATATGAATCAGATCGGAGACTACGATGTTACCTTTCGTGTGGAGGACGCCAGCGGGAACAAGACCAAGGAGCTTCATTCCATTCTGACCGTGATCGAGGATAACCAGGCGCCCGTGTTCGAGGCGGTTCCCGAGCTGTCCGCCTTCGTGGGAGAGGCCATCGCCTACCGTAAGGGGCTGGTGGTCATGGATAACTGCGGCGGCGAGGTGGCTGTGCAGGTGGATTCCTCTGCCGTTGACCCCAACACCCCCGGAGATTATACCGTGAGCTTTACCGCCACAGATGCCTCGGGCAATACCTCTTGGGCGACCACCACCATCCACATCTACGAAAATCAGATCACCGAGGAGCAACTAAACGAGAAGATCGATGCGGTGATCGCAGAGATCATCACCCCCGACATGGACAAGGAAGACCAGCTCCGCGCGGTCTACCGTTACGTTTACGACCACATCGCCTACACCTCGGATTCGGATAAGTCGGATTGGATCCGGGCTGCTTACGACGGCCTGTTCATGACGGGCTCGGGAGACTGCTACAACTATTTTGCCGCCGCCATCGCCTTCTGCCGCCGTCTCGGCATCGACTATCGCGAGATCGGGCGCACACCGGGCGCCGCCGAGGGCACTCACTTTTGGATCATGGTCAACATCGGCGATGATGAGAAGCCTCGCTGGTATCACTTTGACTGCACCCACCTCCGCGCCTCCTATTCCCACAGCGGATGCCTCTTGACCGATACCCAGATCAAGGCATTCAACCGATTCCGTGCGGGATTCTACGCCTACGATTCCTCGGCGTACCCCGCCAGCGATAAAACCATCATCACCCGTACTCCCGACCTGGAGAAATACTACTGATAGGGAGGATTCCCATGTGTATAAAACCACGCTATACCTCCGGTCAGCTTCGCCGTGCAGGCATGACCGTCATCACCGCTCACTCGGGCTGTGAGGGGACACCCCCCAACAGCCTCGCCCACATCCTCGCCGCCATCGAATCGGGGGCAGAGATGGTGGAGATCGACATCCGCGCTGATGGAGAACGGCTCTACCTGTCCCACGATGTGGCGGAGGATCCCGCCGCCTGCGTGTCCTTTGACACCTTCATGAGCCTGATCGCCGACATCCCCGCTCTGCGGGTCAATTGTGATGTCAAGACTGACGGGCTGATCCTGCCTGTGATGCAAGTAGCCGAACGGTACGGCCAAGGCTGGCGCATCCTGTTTACGGGACAGTGTAACCATCGCGGCGAGCTCATTTCCGCCGCGGGAGCCGAGCTTTGGGTGAGTCTGTGGCCCTCGGGAGACAATGAGTCCGCCGTCCGAAGGGCCGCCGAGACCTATCGCGGTGTGGGTGAGCCCATCCTCAACGTCGCCTACCCCATGATCTCGGAGTCGAATCTGGCCTACCTCCGGGAGCGCGGCATGGACTTCTCCGCCTGGACAGTGGACAACGAAGCCGCCCTGCGCACCCTGCTTGCCATGGGCATCACCAACATAACCACTCGCAAGCCCAAGCTGGCTCTTGCCCTGCGGGACGAGATCCAGGGCACTCCTGCCTCCCGCGGTCTGCTCCCCCTCTCGCAGATGGAATCCCTCATCCGTGCCGCCGGCGACATCATGCGTCACGTTCCCGATGAGGTTCGCAATAATCCCGATTGCAAGGAGGGGAGTGCCAACTTCGTCACCGCTTACGACGTGAAGGTACAGGAATTTTTGAAGGACAGGCTGTCCCGCCTGTTTCCCAACGCCCGGTTTTTCGCCGAGGAGGACGGGGAGAGCCGTCAGACCATCGGCACGGGCTATACCTTCATCATCGACCCCATTGACGGCACCACCAACTTCATGTGCGGCTACAACACCTCCGCCGTGTCGGTGGGACTGCTTCTGGACGGTCAGCCCATCTTCGGCGGCATCTACGACCCTTACCGCGACGAGTATTTCTCGGCGGTCGCAGGGCAGGGAGCCACCTGCAATGGTCGTCCCATTCGGGTGTCCGAACGTCCCGTAGGACGCGGCATTGTGGCCATCGGCTCGGCCCCCTACCGCAAGGATACCCTGTCGGAGACCATGATCTCCATGACGGCCGACCTGTTCCGTGCCTTTGCCGACTTCCGCCGTTCCGGCTCGGCCGCTCTGGACATTTGCCACGTGGCCTGCGGGCGGCTGGACGCCTTCTGCGAGCCCATCCTGTCCCCTTGGGACTACGCTGCAGGGTCTGTGATCCTGTGCGAGGCGGGCGGTCTGTCCTCCACCTTTGCGGGAGCCCCCCTGGACTTGTCCGCACCCTCCTCCTGCGTGTTCGGCAGTGCCGCTTCCCATGGAGTAGCGTTGGAGGTCTGCTCCAAGTATGCTTCCGTCACCGAACATCTTTTCTGAATCTGACATAGAGGAGCCCACTATGCTCACAAACATCCTACAATATCTGGAAGCCACCGTTCCCCAAGTTCCTGATAAGCTGGCCTTTTCTACGGGTACCGAGGGCTTGACCTTTTCCGAGCTTCATACCCATGCCCGCACCGTTGGAACTGAGCTGCTGAAACGCGGGTATACCCGCGAGCCCGTGGCCGTGCTCATGGACAAGCACCCCCATACCCTGGCCACATTCTTCGGTATCATCTACGCGGGATGCTTCTACGCCGCCCTGGACGGGGAAATGCCCCCCGCACGCATGGGACTGATCCTGGATACCCTGGCACCCCGCCTACTCATCTGCGACAAAAAGAATGAGAAGACCGCCCGCAAGCTTTTGGACGAGGGGATCTTCAAGGGAGAACTGCTTCTTTGGTCGGATATTTGCGCCGACGGGGGCAGGGAAGTGACCCCTGCCGATGAGGCCGTCCTGGCCGCCGTCCGTGACCGCCAGATCGACACCGACCCCATCTACGTGGTGTTCACCTCGGGATCCACAGGTGTTCCTAAGGGCGTGGCCGCCTGCCACCGTTCGGTCATCGACTACACCGAGTCTCTGTGCGAGGCCATCGGCTTTGACCGTAACACGGTGTTCGCTAACCAGACCCCTCTGTATTTCGATGCGCCCCTCAAGGAGATCATGCCCACCATCAAGTTCGGGGCTACGGCGTATCTCGTGCCCAAAATGCTGTTCATGTTTCCCGTCAAGCTCTGCGACTACCTCAATGAGCACCGCATCAACACGGTCTGCTGGGTGGTGTCGGCGCTGACCATGATCTCGTCCCTGGGGGCTTTGGAGAAGAATCCCCCTAAGTACCTGACCACGGTCTGTTTCGGTAGTGAGGTCTTCCCCCGCAAGCAGTACGACCTGTGGCGTCAGGCGCTTCCCGAGGCGCGCTTCTTCAATCTCTACGGCCCCACCGAGGCTACGGGTATGTCCTGCTATTGGCCCGCCCGCGACCTCTCCCCCGACGAACCCATTCCCGTGGGAAAGCCCTTCCGCAATACCGATCTCATGCTTCTGACCGACGACGGCCGCCGTGCAGGCATTGGTGAAGAAGGAGAGATCTGCCTGCGAGGCACCTGCGTGACCTTGGGTTACTACGGCAATCCCCAAAAGACCGCCGAGGCCTTCGTGCAGAATCCCTTGAATCCCCATTACCCCGAGCTCATCTACCGCACCGGTGACATTGGCCGCTTCAACGACCATGGTGAGCTGGTCTTTGTTTCCCGACGAGATGCCCAGATCAAGCACATGGGTCACCGTATCGAGCTGGGGGAGATCGAAGCCGCCGCCGCATCGGCCGAGGGTGTCCGCGCCGCCTGCTGTGTCTACGACGCGCCGGGGAAGCGGATTGCTCTCTACTATGTGGGTGACGTGGATGACACGACCCTGTCGGCGACCCTCAAGGCCGCTCTGCCCCGCTATATGCTCCCTGCCTTCTGCGAGAAGCTTCCTGCCATGCCTTTGACGCCCAACGGAAAAGCAGACCGTAAGGGGCTGCGGGAGAAGGCGGAGGCGAGGGAATAACCATAAATTGGGATTTATCGGGGAGCGCGGGAGAACGACCAAAGGGGCTTTTTGCAAAAAGCCCCTCTGGACTCCCCAAAAACCTTTAACAAAATAATCATTATACTATAAAAGTTTTTGGAGATCCAAGAACCTTTTTTCAAAAAGGTTCT
>JAZSBH010000155.1:0-5771 GCA_045602325.1 Eubacteriales bacterium
CCTTTTTGAAAAAAGGGTTCTGGACTCCCCAAAACTTTCAAAAAAATATTCATAAATAATCCTTTTTGGAAGTTCTTGAAGAGAGTCCAGAGAGGAACTTCGCAATGTTTGCTGAAAGCAAACTTGCACCGAGCGAAGCGAGGAGGCTTTCAAGAAGTTCCTCTTTGGCGTTCTCCCGCTCCCCTAACCCCAATTTAAAACCCCAACCATCTACATTATAAAAGATTCCACCGCGTTTGTCAAGAGGATATGCCCTCCATCCCTTGACATTCCTGTCAAAACCATGTATAATGATGGAAGATAGTTTCCCGAAAGGAGCCGCCATGACCATTACCGTCCTCTTGGAAAATACGTCCCACCGCCCGGACCTGTCCGCCGAGCACGGACTGTCCCTGTATGTAGAAACCAACCGACACCGCGTCCTCTTTGACATGGGACAGACCGACGGATTCGCCCGCAACGCCGATACCCTGGGCATCGACCTTTCCACGGTAGATACTGCCATCCTTTCCCACGGCCACTACGACCACGGCGGCGGTCTCCCCGCCTTCCTTTCCCGCAATCAAACATCCCCCGTGTATATCAGCCGTCACGCCTTTGGCCGCTACTTCAACGGCACAGGCAAGTACATTGGCCTGGATCCCGCCCTGCGTGAGAATCCCCGCCTGATCCTGAGCAAGGGAAAGATGGATCTGGGAGACGGGCTGACCCTGTACGCCGATGCCCCACTTCCCCGCCTCTGTGATCTCGGCACCTTCGGGCTGACCGAGCTGCAGGGAGACAACCTCATCCCCGATCCTTTCCATCACGAGCAGTACCTTCTGATGGAGGAGCCCCCCGCAGAGGGTGGCCGCCGCATCCTGATCTCGGGTTGCTCCCACCGAGGCATCCTGAATATTGTTGACTACTTCCGCCCCCATATACTCATCGGAGGCTTCCACGTCTCCAAAATGCCCACGGACAGCACCCTCTCCGACCTCGCCCGCCGGCTCGCCGCCTACGGCACCGACTTCTATACCTGTCACTGCACAGGACTCCCCCAGTATACCCACATGACCCGCTTCATACCCGGCCTGCATTACCTCGCCGCGGGGGACAGTCTGACTCTATAACGAAAGGATACCGCCATGAAACAAACCAAAACCAAATTCATGCTCTCCCTCATTATTTTCAGCCTGATCGGCCAGATCGCCTGGGTGGTGGAGAATATGTACTTCAACGTCTTTATCTACAAGATGTTCCACGCCTCCCCCGCCGACATCTCCGCCATGGTCATGGCCTCAGCAGTAGCCGCCACGGTCACCACCCTGCTCATGGGCGCGCTGTCGGATAAGCTGGGCAAGCGCAAGATATTCATTTCGGGCGGTTATATCCTCTGGGGCATCTCCATCCTCGCCTTTGCCGCCATCCGCGAGGACATCGTAGGGATGATCTTCCCCGCCGCCGTATCGGTCTCCGCCGTCTGCGTGACCCTGGTCATTGTCATGGACTGCGTCATGACCTTCTTCGGCTCCACCGCCAACGACGCCTGCTTCAACGCCTGGCTCACCGATGCCACCACCCACGAGAGCCGCGGTGCCGCCGAGGGCATCAACGCCATGATGCCCCTGGTAGCCATCCTGGCCGTTTTCGGAGGATTCATGGGCTTTGATCTGGGCAAGTCCGAGAGCTGGACTCTGATCTTCCTCATCATTGGTATCGCCGTGACCATCATTGGTATCCTGGGCTTTTTCCTCATTGAAGAGCCTCACAAAAAAGCCGACGGAACCAATCATTACTTCGCCAATATCATCTACGGCTTCCGCCCCTCGGTGATGAAGCGCAACCCGCTCCTGTACCTCCTACTCATCGCCTTCGCCCTCTTCGGCATTTCCATCCAGATCTTCATGCCCTACCTGATCCTGTATTACACCGAAGGGCTGAAAATGGAGGGTTACGTCCTCATCATGGCTCCCGCCATCATCCTGGCCTCGGTCTTCACCGTCCTTTGGGGGCGGGTACACGACAAGGTGGGCTTCCGCCTATCCATCCTTCCCTCCTTGGGGCTGTTGTGCCTTGGCTACATTCTGCTGTTCTTCTTCCGCACCACCGCCCTCGTCTTCATAGGCTCTCTGCTCATGATGTGCGGTTACCTCGCAGGCTCGGCGGTCTTCGGGGCAGTCATCCGCGACCACACCCCCGAGGGGCGGGCGGGTATGTTCCAAGGCCTGCGTATCGCGGGTCAGGTGCTGATCCCCGGCCTCATCGGCCCCGCCATCGGTGCGTGGGTACTGCGGGATGCCGAGACCGTCATCGGCGACGACGGCACCGAATCCTTTATTCCCAATGAGAACATCTTCCTCGCCGCCCTCGTAGCGGCCTTGGTGCTGGGGCTGTTCCTCGCCCTGTTGCTCCACGTCATGAAGAAAAGGTCCGCCAAGGAGGTTGCCCATGAGCGATAAAAAGAAAAACCAACTCGTCCACCTCCTGACCCCCGAGGGGGAGGCTCTGCAGGCCGATCCTCTCGCCATCCCGTGGAACGTGTATCCCAGACCGCAAATGAAGCGAGATTCCTTCTTCTGCCTCAACGGGGAGTGGGAGATTTCCATCGACGACGATGCTCCCCGATCCATTCGCGTCCCCTTCTGTCCCGAATCTCTCCTGTCGGGGCTTTGCATTCCCCCATCGGATATCATCACCCTGGACTACACAAAAACCTTCACCCTCCCCGCAGGCTTCAACAAGGGCAGAGTACTTTTTCATTTCGGCGCCGTGGACGAGTATGCGCGGGTCTATGTAAACGGTCAACCCGTGGGACATCACAACGGTGGCTACGAATCCTTTTCCTTCGATATCACGGAACATCTTCAAGCTGAAAACATCTTAGAAGTCGATTGCTTGGACTTTCTGAATCATGTCTCCCCCTACGGCAAACAGCGCGTAAACCGCGGCGGCATGTGGTACACCCCCGTCTCGGGCATCTGGCAGACGGTGTGGCTGGAATCTGTCCCCGAGACCTACGTGAAATCCCTCCGCATTGACACCACAGAAAATACCGCCACCATAACAGCCGAGGGCGTGACCGACGGCACCGTCACGGTATACACCCCCGAGGGCACCGTCACCGCCCCCCTCGTGGATGGCAAGGCCACCGTCAAAGTCCCCTCCCCCCGCCTCTGGTCGCCCGAGGATCCCTACCTCTACGAATTCACGTTGGAAGCGGGCGAGGATCGCGTAGAGTCCTACTTCGCCCTCCGCACCTTGGAGATCAAGCAGGTAGGCGGCATCCCCCGCCTCTGCCTCAACGGCAAGCCCTACTTCTTCCATGCCCTCCTCGATCAGGGCTACTGGAGTGACGGCATCTACACCCCCGCCTCCCCCGAATGTTACGAAAAGGACATCCTCGCCATGAAGGCGCTGGGCTTCAATACCCTCCGTAAGCACATCAAGGTCGAACCCGAGCAGTTCTACTACGACTGCGACCGCCTGGGTATGCTGGTCATGCAGGACATGGTCAACAATGGCCACTACTCCTTTATCCGCGATACCGCCCTCCCCACCGTCGGACTGAAAAAGATCCCTGACAAATTGCTCCACCGCAACGAGTACACCCGCGAGGCCTTCTATGATGGCATGGAAGCCACCGTCAACCAACTCTACAACCACCCCTGCATTGTCTACTGGACCATCTTCAACGAGGGCTGGGGACAGTTCGATGGAAACGCCGCCTCCGAAAGGCTCCGCGCCTTGGACTCCACCCGCTTCATCGACACCGCCTCGGGCTGGTTCAAGGTGAAGAACACCCACGTAGACAGCGAGCACGTGTATTTCAAGCCCGTCAAGCTCAAATACGGGGATAAGCCCATGGTGCTCTCCGAGTTCGGCGGCTACTCCTACAAGCCCGAGGGACATGTCTTCAACCCCGTCAAGACCTACGGCTACCGCTTCTTTGAAAAGCAGGAGGACTTTGAGGCTGCCCTGGTGAAGCTCTACGAGGACGAGATCATTCCCGCTGTCAAAAAGGGTCTCTGCGCCGCGGTCTACACCCAGGTCTCCGACGTGGAGGACGAGACCAACGGGCTGCTCTCCTACGACCGCAAGGTGGTCAAGGTGGACGCCTGCCGCATGGCCAAGATCGCAGACGCCCTAAAGGCCGCCATCGCAACAAAAAAGGAGGATTGACCCCTCCCACAAAGGATCCCCCGCCGGCCGGCGGGGGATCTGTTTCTATACATGGAATATCAGCTCTTTCGCGCCCGCCTCACCGCCAGCCAAAGGGCCACGGCCTCCATACCGAAGCAAGCCAGGTGGTAAAGGGCCCAGATCAGATTTTCTATATCGAAAAGACCGTAGCCACCCACGAGCAGAACCATGGGAATAGCACCCACCAAAAGCACCGCCAGCAGGATATGGAACAACGGATGGTTTTTTCTCACGGCGCGCACCACACAGCAAACGGCGTCCACCGCGTAGAAAGCCACGGCGGCCAGAGAAAACATATACGAGCTTACCCACAGCCCCACGGAGGACAAAGGGGCACCCATCACATTCCCGTCCGCATCATATTTCACGTCAACATGAGCAGCAAACAGATATATCCAGCTGACCACCGAGATAAGCATAGCAATAGAAACCCAAACGATCCGCACAACAGGAAGCTTGGGCTTCGCCTTGGTTACAGGGACGATTTGTTCTTTTTCAAAGCTTTCGGTTTCCATACGGTATCTCCTTTCGGGTTGGTAGATTCATGATTCCGGGAGGTTGTCTCAGCTCCTCTTCGCCCGCCTCACCGCCAGCCAAAGGGCTACGGCTTCCAGGATAAAGCAAGCCAGGTGGTAGAGTGCCCAGATCAGATTTTCTATATCGGAGAGGCCGCAGCCACCCACGAAGTGAACCATAGGAATAGCACCCACCAAAAGCACCGCCAGCAGGATATGGAACAGAGGATCAATCTTTCTCACGGCGCGCACCACACAGCAGACGGCATCCACCGTGTAGAAAGCCACGGCGGCCAAAGAGAATATATACGAATCGATCCACAGCCCCATGGAGGCAAAGGAGGTATTGATCCCGTACTCGTCATAGCTCACGGCAGCGTGGGCGCTGATCAGAAACCCCCAACTAACAATCGAGAAAAGCATAGCGATAGAGACCCACACGATCCGCCCCTTGGGATACTTGGCCTTTTTTTGAGGTACGCAATCAAGCTCGGATTCCATAAGCGATCTCCCTTCGGCTTTGTGATTCCATTATATCACATATATATGAACAAGGCATGACAAGAAGCGTTTTTTTCGCAGCAATTATGATAATGATTCAACCACCCTACAAATTTGGGGTTGTCGGTAGGTTTGATTGCACCTTTCTGTCCATGGCGACAGAAAGGTGCCCAAAGAGCGCCACCCAAGGAAGGTACCCATGGTACCTTCCTTGGGAATCCATCCCCCTTATCAGCGCGCCATTTTGCCAGTGGGCAAAAAGACCAACGCGCTGTCAAGTCGCAGTTTGCCATGAAGCCGCACGGTCGTCAGAGTGACGACCGCGCGGTTGGCTGCCTGTTTGGTGCTACCCACGGTTTTCTTTTATCCGACAAGTAAAACAGCGACTTGGGGGCTACAGCAAAGGGGTAAGTTCCGCGCGGACGGCGCTCCGCCGTTCGTGCGGGTAATCGGGTCTTGGCGACTTTTCGCGCGATCAACACATTTTGCGTATAGCAAAATGTGTGCGCGCATTAGGAAGTTGGATACGTAAGGAAGAAACCGTGGGTTTCTTCCTTACGGGGCGTTCTTTTG
>JAZSBH010000156.1:0-3922 GCA_045602325.1 Eubacteriales bacterium
AATGACCTCCTTTGTTGTTTTTGTTTGTGCAGTTGGCAGCCGCACTCTTATTATACAACAAAGGAGTCTTTATGTCATTATCAACTATGTAATTCTTACCGAACCACGCGTCTAACGCGTGGTTTTACTATACAAAAAAGCTATACGGTTTTGCCGCCGTATAGCTTTTCGTTATGGTGGGAT
Source organism: Eubacteriales bacterium (assembly GCA_045602325.1). Lineage (GTDB taxonomy): Bacteria > Bacillota > Clostridia > Oscillospirales > CAG-272 > CAMEON01. The sequence goes on from JAZSBH010000156.1 coordinate 184, forward strand.
CAGATCCCCTCTACGCGGGAATGGTAATACTTTTCCTGAAAGTAGACCGCCGCGGTCATTTCTTCTACGGTAAAATGCATCCCCTCGGGGGCCATGATGAGCTTGTCCTCCACGTCGTCTGCGCGGTAGACGATTCCGATGATCCTACCCGTGTAGGACTCCACGGGTTGATCCACGCCCAGGAGAAAGACGTCCAGTTCCTCCCCGTCGCCGCCCAGGACGTCGGGAATATAGCCGTAGTTGATGGGGTAGACCAGGGTCTTTTCACCCTTACGGTGAACATAGCCCATGGGGCGGTCGATCTCTATAGTGACGGTCTTGTCCAGGTAGGGGCGCAGGTCGGGGCGGGGGAATTCTTGTATCATAATACAAATTCTCCTTAATAGGCAAAAATGTAGCGGACGGTCAATGACCGCCCCTACAAGAATATGGTCAGTGGTTTCTCTGATTCAGAAGCCCGTGTTTGATATCCCACAGCTTCTGGGACAGGTCAACGTAGTAGTTGTGGGGATTGGTAAAGCGGCGCACCTCTTCCCACATGCCGTCCCGCTCGGCCTTGCAATGCTCGCGGATCTCTCCCAGGGTGGGCAGGTCGTAGACCAGCTCGCCATTCTTGAAGATGGGCACCAGAAGCTCGGTGGCGGTGAAATTGGTGAGTGTCTTGCGCTTCCAGGTGTTCTGGGGGTCGAAGATCTCCAGGGGCTTGGTGTCGTCGATGACCTCGTCGTAGAGGCAGATGAGGTCGGCCTCGGCCTTGCCGGTGTCGCGACCGCGGAGGCGGTAGACTTTCTTGAAGTGGGGGGTGGTGATCTTTCCCACGTTCTCGCTGATCTTGATCTTAGGCTTGATGGTGCCGTCGGGATTCTCCACGGCGCAGAGCTTGTACACGCCGCCGAAGACGGGGTCGCTCTTGGCGGTGATGAGACGCTCGCCCACGCCGAAGGCATCTACCTCGGCGCCCTGCCGGATGAGCTCGCGGATGATGTACTCGTCGAGAGAGTTGGAGACCACGATCTTACAGTCGAACCAGCCCGCCTCGTCCAGCATCTTACGCACCTTTTTGGTCAGGTAGGCGATATCGCCCGAGTCCAGACGGACGGCACACTTGGTGATGCCCTGGGGCTTGAGGATCTCCTCAAAGGCTTGGATGGCGTGGGGCACGCCCGACTCCAGGACGTTGTAGGTGTCCACTAAGAGGGTGGCGTTGTTGGGGTAGAGGGTGCAGTAATTGCGGAAGGCGGTGAGCTCGTCGTCAAACATCTGCACCCAGGAATGGGCCATGGTACCCGAAGCGGGGACGCCGTAGAGCTCGTCGGTGATGGTGCAGGCGGTGTTGTTGACTCCGCCGATGTAGGCGGCGCGGGCACCCAGAATGGCGGCGTCAGCCCCCTGGGCACGGCGGGAGCCGAACTCCGAGATGGCGCGACCCTTGGCGGCGCGAGCCAGGCGGGAGGCCTTGGTGGCGATGAGGGACTCGTGGTTGATGACCATGAGAACGTAAGTCTCGATAAACTGAGCCTGGATGGTGGGGGCGCGGACGATCATGAGGGGCTCGCCGGGGAAAACGTAGGTGCCCTCGGGGACTGCCCAGATGTCACCCGTGAAGCGGAAGTTGCGAAGATAGTCCAAAAAACCCTCGTCAAAGAGATTCTTCCCGCGCAGGTAGGCGATATCGTCCTCGTCGAAGTGGAGATTCTGAATATATTCCACGATCTGTTCCAGTCCTGCTACCACGGCAAAGCCGCCGTCATCGGGGTTCTTACGGTAAAACACGTCGAAATAGACGATCTGATCGGCCAGTCCCGTCTTGAAATAGCCGTTGGCCATAGTGAGCTCGTAGAAATCGCAGAGCATGGTGAGATTGCGGGAAATATCCTTCATAGCAAATATACCATCCTTTCATTGGTCGGTTCTGTTGTCTCCATTATACTCCTTTTTCTCCCCCCTGTCAAGGGAAAGAGGTGATTTGTATTGTCGGATATGGGATTTTCTATGATTTTATACATAAGCGGCGGGATGATGAAAGGGATTTTGTGCGGTATCACGGGTTAGAGAGTAGCAGGAAGATCGGATTGGCGGCCACCTCGGTGCTTGTGATCGCAAGCGGGCTCATTGAGACCAAGGAGGAGATCTACAGGGCTCTTTCCGCCGGTGCGGCGGGGATCTCCACGGGAGCGAGGGAGCTTTGGGAGATGAAAAAAGATACAAGTTACGAGATACAAGACAGCTCTTGCGGGATGCTGTCTTGTATTTCTTTTCTTCGTATCTTGTATTTTTTTTATTCCAGTATAGCCAGCACCTCGGGGAAGGGGGCCAGGCTTTTTTTGAGGATCCCGTGCATGTGGGCAATGGCTACGCCGTAATTCACCATGGGGACTCCTGCTTTGCGGGCGATCTCCATGCGGTGTGCCATCTCTTTTTCGTTCAGCATACATCCGCCGCAATGGATGATGAGCTTGTAATCCGACAGATCGGCGGGGAATTCGCCGCCCGAGGTGAAGGTATAAACGGGTTTTGCGCCCGAGAACTGCTCCACCCAGCGGGGGATCTTCACAGATCCGATGTCACCGCACTGGCGGTGGTGGGTACAGCCCTCGGCGATGATGACCTTGTCGCCGTCTTTGAGATGGGAGAGAGCCGCCGCACCTCGGACGAGGGAGGGCAGATCCCCCTTGAAGCGGGCAAAGAGGATGGAGAAGGAGGTCAGCGGCACATCGGCGGGGACGTCCTTGGCTACGCGTCCGAAGGCCTGGGAGTCGGTGATGACCAGGGCAGGCTTGACTGCCAGCATGGACAAGGTCTTTCTCAACTCGGTATCCTGGCAAGCGACCACGGTGCAATGGCTGTCCAGAATATCCCGGATGGTGTTCTGCTGGGGCAGGATCAGCCTCCCCTTGGGGGCGGACTCGTCGATGGGGATGACCAGCACCACCAGATCGTCGGGGCGGAGAAGGTCGGAGACCAGCTTGCGGGTGTTGCCGAGACCTTTGGCAAAGGATGCGATGGCCTCTTTCAGATCATGCACACCCTCGCCCGTAGCCGCACTCACGGGATAGCGGTTACTCTCGGCGGCGGGCATGGCGGGCAACAGATCGCACTTGTTCAGGGCGATGATATAGGGCAGCTTGCGCTCTTCAAAGAGAGCAATGAGCGCTTTGTCGAGGTCGGTCATGCCTTTGGCGGCATCTACAACCAATATGGCAATATGGACGGTGGCCAGTACTTCACGGGCCTTCTGTACCCGCATCTCACCCAGCTTTCCCTCGTCGTCCAGTCCGGGGGTGTCGATGATCACCACGGGGCCCAGAGGAAGGAGCTCCATGGCCTTCTTCACGGGGTCGGTGGTGGTGCCGGCCACGTCGGAGACGACGGAGAGGGCTTGCCCCGTGACGGCGTTGACCAGGGAGGATTTCCCCGCGTTGCGGAGACCGAAAAAGCCGATATGGATACGGTCGGCAGAGGGGGTGGAGTTGAGGTTGTTCATGGTGTTGCTCCTTTTGGGGGAATCAAATTTGGGTTTATCGGGGAGCGGGAGAGCGGCCTCCGGCGGCCAAGAACCTTTTTGAAAAAAGGGTCTTGGAGTTCCCCTACAAACTGCAGGGCATCTCTAAAAACTCACCATGCTCACACCTGTGTAACAAATTTGTGTTATAATAAGGGAAATCAAGCAAAGGAGCAAAAGAGATGGGAAACAGAGGGATTTTTGACGAAGATATTCGACTTGCAAAATTGAGCGAGC
>JAZSBH010000157.1:0-21490 GCA_045602325.1 Eubacteriales bacterium
CGTCGTTATGGAAGTCGGTAAGAAGTACTTCGAGGAGCTCATCGATAAGATGAAGGAAGAAAAGGGCGTTAAGCAGGACGTTGAGCTTACCGCTGACGATCTCAAGGAGCTTGCTAACCAGTTCAAGGCTGAGTACAAGGCTAAGATCGGCTCTGACTTCCCCTCCGATCCTAAGGAACAGCTCATCGGCGCAGTTAAAGCAGTATTCCGTTCTTGGGATAACCCCAGAGCAAACGTTTACCGCCGCGACAACGATATTCCCTACTCTTGGGGTACCGCTGTAAACGTACAGGCAATGGCATTCGGTAACATGGGTGAGTACTGCGTAACCGGAGTTGCGTTCACTCGTGACCCCTCTACCGGTGAGAAGAAGCTCATGGGTGAGTTCCTTACCAACGCACAGGGTGAGGACGTTGTTGCAGGTGTACGTACTCCTATGCCCATTCAGGAAATGGCTAACAAGTTCCCCGCCGCCTTCGAGCAGTTCGTAAAGGTTTGCGAGATCCTTGAGAACCACTACCACGATATGCAGGATATGGAGTTCACCATCGAGAACGAGAAGCTGTATATGCTTCAGACCCGTAACGGTAAGAGAACCGCTCCCGCAGCTCTGCAGATTGCCGTTGATCTCGTAGCCGAGGGTCACAAGACCGAGGAAGAGGCCGTTCTGATGATCGATCCTCGTAACCTCGACACCCTGCTCCATCCCCAGTTCGACGCTAAGGCTCTGAAGGCTGCTACCCCCATAGGCAAGGGCCTGGGTGCTTCTCCCGGCGCTGCCTGCGGTCAGATCGTATTCTCCGCAGAGGATGCTGAGGAATGGAAGAACCAGGGTAAGAAGGTCGTTCTGGTTCGTCTGGAGACCTCTCCCGAGGATATCACCGGTATGAAGGCATCCCAGGGTATCCTGACCGTTCGCGGCGGTATGACCTCCCACGCAGCAGTCGTTGCTCGCGGTATGGGTAAGTGCTGCGTTTCCGGTTGCGGTGAGATCGCTATGGACGAGGAGAACAAGAAGTTCACTCTGGCCGGTAAGACCTACGTCGAGGGCGACTATATCTCCATCGACGGCTCCACCGGTAAGATTTACGACGGCATCATCCCCACCGTTGATGCTGAAATTTCCGGTAACTTCGGTACCATCATGGGCTGGGCTGACAAGTTCCGCACCCTGAAGGTCCGCACCAATGCCGACACCCCCGCCGACGCCAAGAAGGCTCGCGAGCTGGGTGCCGAGGGTATCGGTCTCTGCCGTACCGAGCACATGTTCTTCGAGGCTGACAGAATCGCCGCTTTCCGCGAGATGATCTGCTCTGACACCGCCGAGGAGCGCGAGGTTGCTCTGGAGAAGATCCTGCCCTACCAGCAGAGCGACTTCGAGAAGATCTATGAGGCTCTCGAGGGCACTCCTGTGTGCATCCGTTTCCTGGATCCCCCTCTGCACGAGTTCGTGCCCACCACTGAGGAGGAGATCGCACTCCTGGCCAACACCCAGGGTAAGACCGTCGAGCAGATCAAGACCATCATCCAGGGTCTGCACGAGTTCAACCCCATGATGGGTCACCGTGGCTGCCGTCTGGCTGTCACCTATCCCGAGATCGCCGCTATGCAGACCAAGGCCGTGATCCGTGCCGCCATTAACGTCCAGAAGGCTCATCCCGAATGGAAGATGGTTCCCGAGATCATGATTCCTCTGGTTGGCGAGGTCAAGGAGCTGAAGTTCGTTAAGAACGTCGTGGTTGCTACCGCTGACGCTGAGATCGCAGCTGCAGGTGTCGAGCTCGACTACGAGGTCGGTACCATGATCGAGATTCCTCGTGCTTGCCTGACCGCTGACGAGATCGCTCAGAACGCTGACTTCTTCTGCTTCGGTACCAACGACCTGACCCAGATGACCTTCGGCTTCTCCCGTGACGACGCCGGTAAGTTCCTGACCGCTTACTACGACACCAAGATCTTCGAGAACGATCCCTTCGCTCGTCTCGACCAGACCGGTGTTGGTAAGCTGATGAACATGGCTTGCAAGGAAGGCCGTGCCAACAACGCCAAGCTGCACATCGGTATCTGCGGTGAGCACGGTGGCGATCCCACATCCGTCGAGTTCTGCCACGGTCTGGGTCTGGACTACGTGTCCTGCTCTCCCTTCCGCGTGCCGATCGCTCGTCTGGCTGCTGCACAGGCTGCTATCAAGGACAACAAGTAATTCATACTTGTACCTGTACTTGTTATCCAAAACAAAAACCCATAGGTATCCCGCTTCGGCGTGATGCCTGCCAATAAGTCATCAAGACGGACGGGGGAGGGTGCGATTCTTCGCGCCTTCCTCCGTTTTTTACATTTTACGCCCTCCGGCAGAAAGGACGAGATTGTTGTGAGAAAATATCTGCTTCTTCTATTGGCTCTTTTGGCACTGACGGTGCTGCTTGCCGCCTGTAACACCGATCCGCAAACCTCCGCTGAGTCGGATACTCGGATCGTGACCGATATACCCACCGAAACGCCTACGGAAGGCCCTACCGAGGCACTCACCGAGGCAGACACGACACCCGTTGAGACCCAGCTTTATGAGAACGGCGGATTGACTACCGCCGAGCCCATTGCGGGAAGTGCGGCACTCTCCAAGCCCTATGCCGAGAAGATCACCTCCTCCGACGGCTCTGTGTCTCTGGACAAGGCCGGCGTGACCATGAATTTCAACTCCCTGTTCTACGGCCACGACAGTGCCATTGATCGTGACCAGTCCCAGTACGGCTGGGTGTTTCTCCTTGCCGTTATGGAGGAGGATCTGTACAAGGGTGATTTCTTCGTGGGCGAATTTACCGGTGACCACTACGGCGATATGGTCGTGTATGCCGACGGCACCCTGACGGTCTATCCCGCCGTGGTGAATACCAAAAAAACCTTTGAGTACAACGGCAAGACCTACGATTCCATATACGGTGACGAGCAGTCCGACTATACCTTCGGTGAGCCCATTACATACGCCATGGGGCTGACCGACGCCACCCTGCGCGGTACGGGGGATTTTGACGGTAACGGTTACAATGATCTGCTCTTCGTCCAAGCCGACGGCACTGTGGTGCTGGGGCTGGTCTCCGAGGATGGCATTGCTCCCACTGCCGTGGGTACCTATCGCGGCGATTCTGCCAAACTGTACAGTGGCGACGTCAATGCCGATGGAAAATGGGATCTGGTTGTGATCGACGGTTACACCGTCACCTCTATGCTGAATACCGGTGAAGGTTTTGCTCCTATTGAGCCCACCACCCTGCCCTTTGCCAACAAATACACCGCCATTGCTGTGGGGGACGTCAACAACGACCGTTACGCTGACGTTATCTGGTTTGAGGATGAGGAACAGCCGCGTTACCGCACCATGTTCGGTCGTGGTGACGGCTTCTTCGGCCCCCGTCCCGAGGAATTGGGAGAGGGGAAGGGAAATACCAATCTCTACGCCATCTCCGATCGATCCCGCGCCACTAAGATCACTTGGTTTGCCGTGGGGGACATGAGCGGTGACGGCGTGGGTGATGTGCTCTTCCATGCGGGAGGCGGCCGCGGCAAAGGTATTTCCTTGGGCATTAACGCCTTTGACCCGCCTTACGACTACTCCCTCTTCGGAGTCGTCACCGAGGACGGTACCTATAAAATGTTCGCCGGCGGCCGTTGGTACGACCAATCCGAGGCCGTCAAGGATAGTCTGATCGGTGACGGCTACGGTGACGGCGACCACGTGATGATGTACTTCTCGAAGGACGGCATCATCTGGGATCGATACCTGTCGGGTCCCGCCTTCTACCTGGGCCTGGAGCAGGGCAAGGACGGATGGGAGGAGATCGGCGAAGGCTGGTGGACCGGCAATACTCTGGAGCCCGAGGTGGTCTACGTGAACGGCGTGTACCACATGATCCTCCAATCCAGCGGTGTCACCCAGAGCGGTTGGTACGGCGACTACCTGAATTACGCCTCCTCTACCGATGGTATTCATTTTACCCGCAAGACCGACTCTCCCATCATTCTGCCCGAGCCGGGTAAGGACTTTACCCAGTTCAAGGAGGTCTACGGCTTTGAGATCGGCTTCAACCACCACGAGCTGATCTACGTCCCCGACGATCCCGACGGAAAGTGCTTCCACCTTTATGCGGGCCATTTCAACAACAACAACTGGGCGGGGTACTTCCGTATCCGCTCGGCCGACCCCACCTGCTTCTACTGGAGCGAGCGGGAGAGGACCGAGGGATTTTCCCAGATCGGCAACCAGATCGGCTACATTTCCAACTACGACGGTCACGGAAATCGCCTGTTTTTGCGGATTACCTTCCACGATTACACCGATGAGAACGGCTCTCGCTCGGTTCCCACCCTCCAGTATTCAACCGATGGACTGAACTTCCGGGGCACGGGCATCAACCTGGCGGCAGTGGATGTCACCGATCCCGTGACCGAAAATAATCACAACGTCTATTTCCTGGGCTTCTGTACCATCAACGGTACGGGTGAGATCGAGAAAAATGAGGACGGCAGCTACAAGCTGGTCTACCTGGCCACCACCGCTAACGCCCCCGGCGGAATGCCCATCTTCTGGGCCGAGGCGGGTGTCGGCGTTCTGAATTTCACGTTAGAGTGATCTGCACAAACTTTCAATCAAATATTGAAGGGACATAACCATGATACAAGACCTGCATTCCCATACCTACTACTCCTTCTGCGGCAAGGACACCCCCGAGGCCATTGTGGAGGCCGCCATTGCAGGCGGGCTCGACCTGTTTGGCATCACCGACCACAACTACGGCGTCGGGTACGCCCGCCACAGTGTCTTTTGCGCGACCGCCAACATGGAATTGAACAACTACGAGCGCACTCTGCGGCGGTACTACGACCACATCAACCTCATCCGTGAGAAGTATGCCGATCGCATCAACGTTCTGCGCGGCATCGAGATCTGTACCCTTAAGAGCGAGCAGCACCCCAACTTCTGCCTGCCCGAGGGCATGGACATTTCCTTCTTTGACTACTGCCTGTTGGAGAATCTGGATGCTTCCACCTCTGTGACGGGCGGAGATCTCTTTGCCTACGCCAAGCGTTGCGGAACCCCCGTCGTTGGCGTGGCGCACACCGACCTCTTTGCCCATATCGCGCGATTGGGCACAGACCCTCTGGATTACTTCAAGCGCATGGCCGACGAGAACATCTTCTGGGAGATGAACGTCAGCTACGACTCCATCCACGGCTACCGTGAGCACGCTTATTTCCTGGACTTTTTCTCTGCTCCTGAAAAACAGGAGATTATCCGCAAGTCGGGTGTACGTGTCAGCGTGGGCTTTGATGGTCACCGAGTGGAGGATTATCTGCCCGAGCGTGTGGCGGATTACTGCAAAAAACTGACTGAAATGGGCATTAAGATGCCCTTTGAAGAGTAAGACGGGAGGGAAAACGTGAAACGATCACTGCTTTGTCTGCTCTGCCTGATCCTGACGGTGATGGCCCTGCCTGCTTGCACGTCGCAGGGTGAGCCGCCTGCTAACGGTACCTCGGCTTCCACCGAGTCTTCAGTTTTATCCGAGAGCGAGATGCCCACCGAGACCCCCACCGAAGCGCCCACCCAATCTGAATCCCAGACAGAGGAGGAATCCACCATGCCTGTCCAGCCTCTGGATATTCAGGAGCGCTATTTTATCTTCCGCATTTGGAACTTCACCGAGCGCTCCATCAGCACCTTCAAGTCCATCGTGGACACCGTGGCAGCTGACGGCTTCAACGCCATCAAGGTTCACATTCCGTGGTATCGCGTTGAGACCGCCGCAGGGGTGTACGATTACGCCGTCTTTGACGAGATGATCGATTATGTCGTGAAGGAAAAGGGCCTCAAGGTGGCTGTCTCTCTGGACATGACCCGCCGCAAGGGAGACACGGTGCTGTCTGAGGATGACATCATGCGCGATCCCAACGGGAGTCTCTGTATGGGCGGCTCAGAAACCGGGGATCGTTTGCAGATCTCCTTCAACTCCGAAAACGCCGTGGAAAAGTGCGTAGCATTTTACCGCGACGCAGTGGAGCACTACCATGAGCGCTACGGAAACGACGTGTTATTCTATCTCCCTGCGTTTTCCCAGTACGCCGAGACCGAGTATTGGTGCGCGGGGGAGTACGATTTTTCGGACAACGCCAAAATCGCTTTCCGTGAGTTTTTGAAGGAGCACTACAAAACCGTCGAGACCCTGAACGCCGCCCTCGGCACAAGGTACCTTAGCTTTGACGAGGTCATGCCCCCCGCGAGCGGAACATCTGGTGACAGCTTGGGTCAACTTTGGTACGCGTTCCGCCACGAAAGCCTCAAGGCCGTGGTGGATGTGCTGGCCGACACCCAGAAGGAAGTGGCCGCGGGCACCAAGTTCGCCATCCAGCTGGGATGTGTCTATGACACCGCCTCGGTTCTGCGCGGCACCTTCGGTGTGGCGGATCTCTGCGAGAACGTGGATGTCCTCTGGATCGATGACGGTCCTCTCATGAACCACCACTTCTCCATGGACTATATTCGTTCCATTCTGCCCGCCTCGGTGGAGCTGGCCCAGGAGATCGACGGCCCTCACCAGAACGGCGCGACCCCCGAGCGGTATCTGGAGCAGGGACTTGTCTGCTTTGAGCGGGGGTGTACCTACGTTAGCGCGGCCAACTGGGGCATCGACGACCATTATAAAACCTACCGTCCTGTCTGGCAGGAGATCGCCGCTACCTGGCTGGGTGATGATCCGCCAGCCGTCGTGCAGCCCGAGGAAGAATCGCCTACGATAGAGATTTCCCTCCTGGAGCTGTTTCGCCGCCGCAATGCAGACAAATTCATCACCGAGTACCGCCGTACATCCAAAAACGGTGAGTTTGTTTCCGTCAAGGTGGTGGATGACCTGACCCACGCACTCCCTTCCGAGCCTTCCTTGAGCTATGCCTTCCCCGGTGGCTATTCCACCGAGCAGGGCAAGGGCAACTGGTACTACAAGGCCGTCACCCGCAAGGGTATGACCGACATGACCTTTGACACCGCCAACGACCGCTGGAAGGGTAGTAGCGAATTTTGCCTGATCTGGGACGGCTCCATGCACCCCGATACCGAGGACGCCGCACTGGTCTTTAAGGCACCCAAGGACGGCGAGATCGTCTGTAGCTACAGCTTCGCATCCGCCTCGGATCAAGGGGACGGAGTGATCCTGTATATACAACACAACGGTGAGGAGGTCTCCATCGGAGACGCCCGAAACGGCGGAATTTTGATCACTGCAGCCACCCCCGTCGACGGCTCGGTCACCCTGACGGTTTCCGAGGGAGATGAGATCGCCTTCATCATCAACAAGAACAAGACCACCTCCTACGACGCCACCTCCGCGGCGGTGAGCGTCGAATATACGTAACCGAATCAAAGGGCAATGTCCTATAAAATTATTTAAATAAGGAGAAAAAACATGGCAATCGAATACGGACTTCAACTTTTCAGCGTTCGCGACCTGACCGACAAGGATCTGGAGGGCGCACTCAAGGCAGTGGCCGAAATGGGCTACAAGTACGTGGAATACGCAGGCTTCTTCGGTCATTCTGCCGAGCAGGTGAAGGAATGGCAGGACAAGTACGGTCTGCAGTGCAGCGGCACCCACACGGGCTGGGGCGAGATCCTGCCCGAGAACATTGAGGCCACCATCGCCTACCACAAGACCATCGGCAACAAGCACATCATCATTCCCGGTGCTGATCTCGGCACACTGGAGAAGATCATCGACTTCTGCGCCGTCATGAACAAGGCACAGCTTCGTCTGGCGCAGGAAGGTATTTCCCTGGGTTATCACAACCACAGCCACGAGTTCGTGGTCATGCCCTGGGGCTCCACCATCCACTCCGAGCTGGAGAAGCGCGGCACCTTTGATTTTGAGATCGACACCTTCTGGGCGTTCAATGCTGGCATTGATCCCATCGCCACTCTGGAGCGTCTCTCCGGCCGTGTGAAGGTCATTCACCTGAAGGACGGCTTCAAGGGCGGCGCGGGTAAGTCCCTCGGTCAGGGCGAAGCCCCCGTTCTCGCCGTCCGCGAGTACGCCATCACCGCAGGTCTGCGTATGGTGGTGGAGAGCGAAGGCTGCGATCCTTCCGGTCTTGAGGAAGTCAAGCGCTGCATTGATTTCCTGAAGGCTCAGGAGTGAGAGAACGGAGGAGTGGAGGACGGGGGGCTCTGCCCCTGACCCCCGCGTAAGAACCCTTTTGAAAAAGGGTTCTTAAGAATCTCCTAAAACTTTTAATAGAAAAAGAAGTCACTTTCGGTTGAGAGTGACTTCTTTTCGTTACGTTATGATAAGGGACAGGAGTTCTTCGGGGGTATGGACAAGGGTTGTAGCCCCGTGTTCAGCGAGAAATGCTTCATCCCGAAAGCCCCAGGTGACCGAAACACAGGGCATGCCGCAATTCCTCGCCGTCTCAATATCCACGTCGGAGTCGCCGATATACACCGCGCCGTTGGCACCGCCAGGGACGGTCGCGCCCAGCCCTTGCAGAGCCTCGTACACTGTATCGGGTGCGGGCTTTTTTCGTACGTCCCGGCGCTCGCCCACGGCAACCTCCACCAAATCTCCGAAGTAGCGGGCACAGAGCTGCTTGACCGCCGCGTCAAATTTGTTGGAGACCACGGCGATACGGACGCCCCTCTCCCGCAAGGCTTGCAGGAGGTCTATGATTCCCGCGTAGGGCGCGGTATGTTCCTCGCAAATGTCTGCGTAAATGGCTTTGAAGTCGGCCAGCACGGCGAGGATAATGGTTTCGTCGGTGGTCGAGGGAACGGCGCGGCGGATGAGCATTTCCACTCCGTTGCCTACAAATGCTCGCACCTCGTCTCGGATGCGGCAGGGAAGGGAATGGCGGGTGAGGGCAAGGTTTACGGCCAGATACAGGTCCTCCAGGGTATCCAGCAGGGTACCGTCCAGATCGAATACGGCGGTTTTGTATGGCATGCAAGCTCCTTTTATCTTTCTGTTATGAAATGAACCCCGCCCGATGAGGGCGGGGCATGAATCAGTTGGTGAGAAATCAGGCCGCAGGATCAACCTCGCCATTCCAGGAGCGGAAGTCAGCGGGGGTGTACTCTGCGTTGTCGTCGGACCAGTCGTAGTAGCTGACACCCTCAAAGGTGTTGCCCAGCTCGACGCAAAGATCAATGTTATCTACCCAGTCAGCGGCGTTGAAGAAGACGGAAACGTACTTCTTCTCCTGATCAATGGTGTAGGCATCTGCCATGCAGTAGGAGAAGGTGCAATCCAGATTCTTGACCGAGCAGTCCTCAAAGGCATATGCATCCAGGGTGGCGGAGCCGTAGCCAACGAAAGCGGCCAAATTGTGGAAGCCAGAGAGCTTGACGTTCTCCACGTGGCAGTTCTGGAAGCCCAGCTGACCGGCCATGTTGTGGCCCACGAAGCCGGCGAGACGGAAGGAGATGGGGTGACCGTCGTTGTTTCTGTCCTGGTTGCTGTAGTCCATCCAGCCGTCAGCGGTGAAGTTCTTGACCGCGCAGTTCTCGAACCAGATGTAGCCGTTGGTCTGAACGCCGACGAAGCAACCGACGGCGCGCTCGTAAGCGAGAACGGAGGCGGTGTCGATGGTCAGATTCTGGAAGGTCATATCGGCGACAGCCACGCCGACAAAGCCGGAACCCATCTCGGCGGCAGGAGTTCCCTGCTCGGGATCATAGGTAGCGAACTGTAGGTTGGAGATGGTGTGACCCAGGCCGTCAAAGATCACGCCGAAGAGGGCGTTGCCGTCCAGGGGGATCCACTCGTAGCCGGTCATGTCGATGTCGTTGACGAAAACAACGGTCATATCGTCGAAATACTCGCCTTCCTCGTTGACAGCTTTATTGAAGGCCATGAGATCCTCGGCGGTCTTGATGACCACGTAGAGCTCGGGGTCGTATTCCATGTCGGCGGGATCCTGGGTCTCGGCAGAGCTGTCGACGGTGGTGTCCTCGGCATCGGCGGCGGTGGTTTCCTCCGCGTCAGCGGCGGTGGTGGCTTCCTCGGCGGGAGTCTCGATGGCGTCGTCAGCGGGAGCGGTGGTGGTAGCGTTTGCGTTGTTCTCGCCCTTTGTCTCGGTAGAGGAGTTGCCGCCGGCGCAGGCAACCAGCACGGACAGGCAGAGAACCAGGCACAAAAGCAGTGCGGTAAGTTTCTTCATGGTATTCGTCTTCCTTTCAAAGAATGATATTGAGGATATTCACTATTGTACTCCTTTTTCCCGTTTTTGTCAAGGGGAATGGCGATAAATTCACAAACAAACTGAAAAATGATCCCCCCTTTGGGGGGCTAATGATCCCTGAAATGCGTTTTTACAGAATAATCGAGACGTTGATGCAAGCATGTCAACAATTGTTAACAATTTCGTTTTGCGAGGTTCACAATTATAGTGTATGATAGTATCACTAAAACCACGCTCAAGGGGGGCGTGGTTCGTGTGCGTAATTGCCACAAAAATTTTTATGGAGGAAATTTTATCATGAAGAAGATTTTCGCTATTCTTATGACCGTAGCAATGCTTCTCTCTCTGGGTACCGTTCTGGCTTCCGCCGAGCTGCCCGAGGGCGTTAGCTTTACCGCCGGTGGCTACAGCGGTGAAGCTACCGATTTCACCCCCGCCGGTGATTTCGCCATTACCTGGGATCCCGACGCTGCTTCCAAGCTCGACCTGACCGACGGTGATATGTCTGACTGGGCTGCTGCCGACTACAACATGGTTACCGTTGATGTTAACAACATGGTGTACTGGGTAAATGATACCACCAACGGTACCGGTGTTCCCCAGGGCTGGAGCATCTCCACCTACTTCGTTGCTGACTCCGACTGGCTCTACATCGGCTTCTACGTAACCGATCCCGTGTTCACTTACGGTCAGACCGGTCAGTACAACGGTGACGCCTTCCAGGTGTGCATCGACTTCGGCGGCCGTCTGGGCAAGATGCTTAAGGAGACCCCCGAAGAAGTTGGCAACCCCAAGAACATTTTCTACTCCTTCTCCTGCTATGAGGATGGCGCTCCCATCCAGATCATGCGTCAGGAGTCCGATCAGGACGGCTGGCTCTCCGAGGAGAACGGCGACGGCGTGAAGGGTTCTCACAGCAAGACCGAGACCGGCTGGTGCGCAGAGTTCGCTCTGTCCTGGCAGCAGCTGTACGATGACTACAGCTGGAAGTCTTGGGACGATAAGAACATCTACGTCGGTGGCGATCAGGATCTGCCCCTGGACATCGGCTGCTGCCTGTACTACCTGGATCGTTCCGAGACTGGTGGCACCATCAACTGGGCTGCCGGTTCCACCAACGGTATTGCTGACGACAACGGCACTCCTTGCGTTTCTTGGACCGCTTACGACAACGGTCTGAACCTGTCCCTGGCTTACAACGATGGTATGACCTTCAACTGCGAGGGTATCGTAGCTCTGGAGAGAACCGAGACCATTCCTGAAGAGACCGAGGCTCCCGAGACCGAGGCTCCCGAGACCACTGCTGCTCCCGAGACCGAGGCTAAGACCGAGGCCAAGACCGAGGCTCCCGCCGAGACCACCGGCGCTGCTAACGATGGTGATGCTACCACCGCTGCTCCCGCTGATGATACCGGTTGTGCTTCTGTGATCGGTATGGGCGCTGTGGCTGTTCTGGCCGCTGCCGCTGCTGTCGTTGCTCTGAAGAAGAAGGACTAATCCTTCCTAAAGCTCGACTCGAACATAGGAAATAAGATCTCCCCGCCTGCCCCTTGCAGGCGGGGTTTTTCTATGTCGTTTGAATATACAGGTTGCACAAAAATTGTGAATGAACTGGAAATAGCCGTGCGGTTTCGTTGACAGGAGCGGGTGAATATGCTATAATGCAAAATAGGGAAGTGTCTTCATGGATATAGATAAACAACCGACAACCGACAACCGACAACCGATAACCGATAACCGATAACCGATAACCGAAAATCGAAAGGAGGATCCCTAATGAAAAAGTTTCTTGCTTTTGTGGCGCTATGTGCTCTGCTTCTCTCGCTTGGCGGGGTGTGTACTTCGGCCGCATCCGCATATCCGGAAGGCATTGCCGTGACACCCGGTGTCTTTGCCGGTGTGAGCGGCGAAAATTTCTCTCCCGTGGGAGAGGTCGAAATACAATTGATTGAGGACGTGGCCGAAAAGGTGGACATGACGGACGGCGATATTTCCGACTGGTTGGCCCTGGGCTTGTCGCCCACGACCATTACCGCCGACAATATGGTTTCTTGGGTGGGCGGCGCCGAGGGCGTCCGCGACCCCGGTATGCCCGCCGAGTGGGGGGTTACCGCCTACTATGTGGCGGATCCGACCTATCTGTATATGATCTATGATATTACCGACAGCGATTTTACGTACGGAGATACCGCCTCCGTTTACAGTGGCGATGCTCTCCAACTCTCGATTGACTTCGGCGGGAAAATGGCCGAGCTTCTGGAAAATGAACCGGATATCGTGGCTAACCCCAAGGGTATATTCTATTCCTTTTCCTGTACGTCGGACGGTGCGCCCCTGCAGATCATGCGTCAGGAGTCGGATGCGGATGGTTTGCTGAGCGAAGCCAACGGTGACGGCGTTAAGGGCGCCGCCCGCAAGACCGAAACGGGATGGAGCGTGGAGCTTGCCCTGTCCTGGCAACGGCTGTACGACGACTATTGCTGGAAGGCGTGGTCGGATGCGGTCATCTACGTTGGCGGCATGGAAAACCTGCCTTTAAAGGTCAATATGGCACTCAACTATCTCAACCGTACCGAGACTTCCGGAGAGATCACCTGGGCGGCAAGCTCAACCAACGGCAGGCTCGTGGGGGATACCAAACAGCCCGGATTGAGCTGGACGACCTATGACAACGGTATGGAATTGCGTCTGTATACGGAAGAAGGGTTCTATTTCGATTGTGAGGGGATCTGGCGGATCAACGTGTGCGAGGCTCTTCCGTTGGAGACCGAGCCCCCTTACGATCCGCCCGTGGAAACTGTCCCCATTCCCAACGAAATCGACACCGAACCGGAGGATCTGCCGACTTACCAGACCATTGCTCCCGACGAAGAGGAGAACTACGGTGAAGTGGTCACGGTCTATGAGACCGGGAAGGTTTCCTATGATGCATCTGACGACGGCGAGGTGTTGGACGAAAAGATGAATGCCATCCTGCAAAAGTATGGCTGCTCCGCCGTGGCAGGCGCGGGAACTTTGACGGCCTTCCTGGCTCTGGCGGCCGTGGCGTGCCTGTTCAAAAAGAAGGATTCGTAATCCAAACATACATCTGAAAGGAGAAAATGATATGAAAAAAGTTTGCTCCGTTGTGATTGCACTGATTGTTTTGATCTTGGTGGGCACTGTTTCAGCTACCGCAGCACTGCCCGCGGGTACCAGCTTTACCCCCGGCCGTTTCGGCGTGGAGGATCCCGGCACGTTTGCTCCCGTTGGAGATATACGCATCCTGTGGGATCCTGCCATTACCGAAAAAATCGACCTGACCGACGGTGACGTATCCGATTGGTACGCGGCCGGCTACGCGCCAACCTCCATAGACCCCTCCAACATGGTTGCCTGGGTGGGCGATCATACCAAACTGGCTGGGTGGGGCATTACTGCCTGGTTTGTGGCTGATGCAGACTATATGTATTTCGCCTTCGACGTGACCGATCCCACGTTTACCTATTCGGACGATCATTATAATGGAGATGCCATCCAGATGTGTATCGACTACGGTAGAAAGCTGGGGGACATATGTGAATCTAACCCCGATATGCTGATTTCTCCAAAGAATATCTTTTACTCCATCCCCTGTGCAGAGGACGGCGCACCCGTTCAGATCATGCGCCAGGAGTCGGCTCAGGACGGTTGGCTGACCGAAGAGGACGGTGTCAAGGGCTCTTCCCGCAAGACCAACAATGGCTGGAGCGTAGAATTCGCCATGTCCTGGGATCGGCTGTATGATGATTATGTCTGGAAGGCTTGGACCGATGATCCTCGCATTGGGGTGGGCGGTTCGGATGAGCTTTCCTTGAAGATCGGCTGTTGTCTCTACTATCTCGACCGTAGCGAAACCGCCGGGACTATCCATTGGGCGGCTGGTACCACTAAAGGTATTATTGACGACAGCGGCTCTCCCTGCGTGTCCTGGACCCCTCACGATAACGGCATCCTTCTGGAGCTTCCCTGGGAGGACGGTATGCACTTCAATGGCAAGGGCATCCATGTGCTCCCTGAGGAGACCGTTGTCACGGAAGAGTTGACCGAAATTTCCACCGAATTGCCAGTCACTCCTCCCGTTACGGAAGGCGAAAGCACATCGGTGCCCGCTGAATCCTCATCGGCATTGTCTGACTCTTCCGACGATGGCGGGGATGCCAACGATGCATTGACCGCCTCGGGGTGTTCTTCCGTGATTGGCGGAGCGACATTGACCGCCCTTTTGGCTTTGTCGGCGGTGGCGTACACATTCCGAAAGAAGGATTGATGGTCCTGCTTGAGACCGCCGTGATTTTTCGGCGGTCTTTCTTTCGAAATAAAAAAAGTACTTCACAAATGTTATAAAATGTAGTATAATAGAGGCGGTACAAGCATATAACCAAAGGAGGGTATTCCCTTTGAAGCGCATATACACTCGAAAACTGGGCGTTTTCCTGGCCGCACTCCTGCTTGCGACGGGAGTGATCGCCGTATTTACCCCTGCACGGGTTACTGCCGCCCCCGACGAAGGCGGGCGGGTTCCCTATCAATACTCCGTGGAGGATCTCAACGGTCAGGGCATCGGCGGCACCATGATCGGTGTCATTCGCGATATGCATCTGCCGCTGGGACAGTCCTTGAGCGCGCAGGGGTGGCTTGTAACCGACGAGGGAGTTGCCGCCTATCAGTATCTTTGGATGCCTGCAGGCGGAGGAAATGCCGATTGGCAGGCCGTAGCGAAGGCCGAGATCTTTGCGCGGGGTGATCTGGCCGCCGCCGGGATCCCCTACAACGCGGGGCACGGTACCGCAGGCTTTAACCTGACTATTGATCCGCCCGAGGGGATCGCCGAGGGGGTCTACGACGTCTACATCCGCGCCATCGATGGCATGGGAACCCCCTGCGATCTGGTAGCGCTTTTGAACCTCCGCTACGGCGAGCCCGACGTGGATGACGGAAAAAATCGCATCATCAGCTTTCCCCGTATTCTGCGGGAGGGGACGTCCTCGGCCGTGGGGGATGCCGCCGTTACCGGGGATGGGGTGACACTTTCCGGCGAGGGACGGGTCAAGCTGGGTGAGTTTAACCTGGCCGCCTTTGAGCGGCTTCGCATTACCTATACTGCCAATCGTGCAGATACGGATATCGGTGACGGCCGCCGACCCATCCTGGGGCTGAAATCCTCGGGGGATCACGGCTACGGCAAGGCAGGGGAGTCCTACAACGTGACTGATAACCTGGCCTACGCCGCCCTTGACTCCGCCACGGGGGAGGGAACGTTGGAGATCGACTTGACTGCATGTGCTCATTACGGAGACGTTTGGCTAACAGGCTATTTGGGCGGGGAGGTCACGGTGACCGAGATCAAGTTGATTTACACCGGTTACGTCACCGATCGGGTGGCGGCAAAGATCAATCTGTCCGGTGACCTGATCGGTGCCTATTTCAGCGGTTACAACTTTACGACTGCTACGGGGGTTGCTGATCCCGTGCTGGGCGATGTTCTCCGTCTGGAGGTCAAGGAGGAGACCAATGATCCTTTTGTCCATTTCAATGCAGGTAAACTGTTGGCCGAAAATGAAATCGTCCTGGACGCGGATGAGTACAAATACATGGTGCTCCTCTGCCGTGCCGTGCCTCAAAACACCCACGGCGCCATGACCTTCTACCTTTGTGCAGGCCCCATCACGGGGGCTACCGAGGCGTGTACCCACAGCTTTAACATTCAAAAGGACGGGCAATGGCACTACTATTTGATCGATTTGACGCAAACCCCAAATTGGAGCGGGATCATCAATGGTTGGCGGTTTGACTACCTGAATGGGAACTGCGCCCCCGGAAACACGGTGGAATTTGCTTCGGTGCAGTTCTTCCGTACCTTGGAGGGAGCGAAAAAGGCGGCCGCGCAAGACCCGCAGAAGCAAACGCCCTTCCACAGCGGCGATTCCGCTGTTATTCATGATATGAGCGAAGAAAGCGAAGGGACGAAGGAGGACTACGTCATCAATCCCCAAGATGCCTACGTGGTCACCGAGCCCGAGACTGAATTCCCTACCGAGTCTACCACTAAGGCTCCCGAGACACCCACCGAAGAAGGTGTGGTTGACCGCACCGAATCCCCTGCCGAGACCGATGCCGCGGTAAGGGGGTGCAGATGTACTCTGATCTGCAGCATGACGGCCATTCTGATGGCCGCTGCTGTTCTTCTGATCCGCAAGAAGGACTGATTTGATATTGAAAAAGCTCCCCGCCGTCTGCATGGATGGCGGGGAGCGGTGTTTTGCGCGAAAGGAGTCGATATGCGTAGAGTGATCCGCTGTTTGCAAGGAATCATTTTTCAATGCTTGTCACCTTGGCGGCGTGCGCCAAGTCATTACATATCCAAACGGCGTGTGGCGGCGGCTGTTGCGGCTTTGTCATTGTTGGCGGGTGCCGCTTGCCTACCCGCATCCCAAATACCACCGCCAGCAGACGAAGGGGAGTGGTATGGGGAGATCCATTGGTATCAAAAAGAAAGCTCCTCATGAACCATGAGGAGCTTTCGGCATATAGAATGGATTCGTGAGGATATCAGCGAATGACCTCGATGCCCGCGGGAGCCTCGATGTTCACCACGGTCTTGCCCTCGGTGTCCTTGAAGGCCCAGACCTTGATCTCGCCCTTGGGGGTGGGGTAGGTGCCCTTAGCCCAATCCAGCCATGCCAGGTCGGGCTTGACCTCGTACTTGCCGGGAGCGATATTCTTGACGCCCAGCACGTAGTTGGAGAGGTAGGGGCAGGGACCGGATGCCCAGCCGTGGCAGAGGGAGTGACGGAACTTGACGTAGCAGTAGTTGCCGTAGTCACCGTGGATGTCCACCATGCCCTCGGGAACCACCTCGTCGATGCGGCCGGCGTTGATCATCCAGTCAAGATCAAAGTCCTCCCAGAAGGTGGTAGCGCCCATGTCCAGCATACCGCCCCAGTACTCCTTCATGTCGCGGAGAGCGCCTGCATGGTCGCCTGCGGCGGCCTTGGCGGCCAGGATGTAGTAACCCATGAAGGTGGAGTAGCCGTGACCGCCACCGGGGATCAGAACCTTCTCATTGACTTCCTTGGCATCGGCAAGCCCTGCAAGCACCATGAAGGAGTTGGCCTGCTTGGCGGCGGTGGGCTCAGGCTTGTGGCTCTTCATACGCTCGGCGGATGCCTCGCAGAGGGCGGCGGTCTCATCCTCACCCAGCTCGCGGAGCAGGTATGCGCCGTTGTCCAGAGCCAGCTTGAGCAGACCCTGGAAGCCCACGTGCTTGGCGACGGGATCGTCGTTGGTGGGCCAGTCAAGGAGACGGCCCTCGGGGAGAGTCTCGCCGCCGTCCTCGTCCACGAAGGTGGAGAGCAGAGCCATGAGGCCGCGGAGATAGTCTCTCTGCTCCTCCAAGTATGCCTTGTCACCGAAAGCGCGGTACCAGTCGCAGTGGATCAGGAGCCACCAGATGGAGTAGGCCGAAATGCCGTTCATCCATGCGCCCACGGGGGTCTCGTCGCGGACTACGTCCAGGGAGCGGGGAACGATATCGTTGTAGCCGAAGGTGGCCAGAATGGTGTTGACCTCGGTGTGCATGTCACCGATCCAGATCAGTCTGTCGCGCTTGATGCCGTCCCACAGGTACTCCTGCATATTGACGTGAGCGGTGTAAGCGGCGGTATTCCAGATGCGGGTCAGCTTCTCGTCGGAGCACTCGAAGGAACCCTTGTAGTCCAGATCCAGATAGTGGAACACGCCCTGAATGGCCTTGAAGGATACCACGGCCTCGTCGTCGATCAGTTCTACGCAGACAAATCTCTGGCCCGATTCGTTGGTCTCGTTGGCGGAGTAGAAGCCCACGTTCATGACGCGGTCGCGGATGGCGTGGTCGTTGGTGGTGTTCTTGACCTTGATGGGGGTAATGGCCTCCATGACCGACTCACCGGTACGGACCAGGATGTTGCAGCGGTTGTCATCGCCTGCGCCCTTGGAGCCTGCGCTCCAGATCATGAGGCGGATGGAGCCGGGGAATTCACAGCCATAGTCCAGCACGACTTTGGCGTGGGGCTGGCCGGGCTTGTTGACCAGGGTGCAGCACTCGCCGGGCACCAGGGTGATCTGGTTGCTTCTCTCCTGCAGGAGGGACTCGGGGTTGCTCACGTTACCCTCGGTCAGCACTACGCGCTTGGGGGCGAGGTAGCGGCGGGTACGGGGGTCGGTATAAGACCCATTCAGAGCGGGGATCTTTTCATTGATCTTCATGGTAGGTTCTCCTATCTGAATAAAAATTTCACTTTTTGTGCGGTACGGAACCACAATCAATTTATTATACCATGTTGTACGGATTTTTGCAAGATGGTTTTGGGAATTTGTGTGAATTTTATCACAAGGAAAGGCCGCCTCTCGGGTGAGAGACGGCCGGAGTTTCAGGATGGATCGTGAAATTCCAGATCGTATAATTCCAGGATGAAGGGGTACTCGTAGCAGACTCCCTCGTAGGCGTCGGCCTCGGGGATGTAGTCTCCCTGATACTTGACGGTCAGAATTACGATGTACTCGCCTGCGGGCAGGGGAGGGGTGTGGATCACCGTAAAATTCGGAGCTTCGCCTACAAGGTTCAAGTCTCGGTCGTAGACGGTGACCCAATCCAAGGGTGCCTCCACGCCGTTCTGCTTGTAGAGGAACGGGGTATCCACCGGGAAGCGCAGGCGGTATTCGTCCAGCGCGCCGTTCGCAACCAGCTCCGCAAGCTGTCCCGCCGCGCCAAGGCCGTCGGCGCTTTCCAGCATGCCGTCGTACCACTGCGTAGCCCAGAGCATATAGCCGTTATCCAGCACCAGATCCTCCAGCATTAGGTGGTATTCCTTGGGCATGGAGGGCTTTTCGATTTCCTCTTCTTTTTCTACCAGTTGGATGTGGATGGGATATTCGGTCACGCGTGTCTCTCCTGTGCCCGCAAATACAGCGGTGATGATGAAGTAGTAATCTCCCGCATCCCACTCGGACAGGAGGGAAAGAGCCTCATCGGAATAGGATTCGTGCCACAGGGTCAGGTCACGGTAGACCTTGATGGATTTCAGATCATAGTGAGGAGCGAGGTAGAGAGACAGGGACTCGCCGCCGGTGACCGTGGCGGTGCGCATGGTTTTGACCAGCTCCTCCAAAATCTTCTCGGCGCCGTCGTAATGCTGGGTGATCTCTTTCCCTTGCTCGGCATCGTAGTAGATGTTTACTAGCGGGTAGCCCGCGAGGAAGTAGGTCTTGTCGCCTTGGATCACGCGGACGGGGGCGTTATCGTTCATAGAGGGATCTACCGTCAGGAAGAAGGCGTACTCGTACAGGCTTTTCGCGTATTCGTTCTCGGAGTTACTGATCTCGCTGTAGATATCCAGCACCACGACATAGTCTCCCTTACGGGTGATGGTGTTCAGCAGGTCGATGGCGGGGTCCGTGCCTTTGGCTGAGAGGGCGATCTCCTCGAAGGCTTTGCCGTATCCGAGGGAGATCATCTCAAAGACTCGGATATTCCGCAGGGTCATGTGGTCGGGCAGGGGCAATACGTAGGAGTTTCCCGCCGTTCTCAGAACAGGAAGACTATCCCAGAGCCGATCCAGCATATCGACCGCGCCTCGACCGTCGGTGTCATAACCCTCCAGCTCTCCCTGTTCGTTTCGCACCTGTCCCGATTCCCATACGCAGTAGCCCTTTGGATACACCGTGATCTCGTCCGAGATCACCGCCACCTCGCCCTTTTCCTGCTCGGGAGACTGCTCCAGGGGCGGGATAAGCACGCCGTTGTTGCCGTCATTCGTACCGGCAGTCATTCCCGACTCAAGGGGTGGGATGCCGTGCACGCCATGGCTTGGGTCGGTGTCGGGGGGCCAAACGGGTCCCATGCGGCCGCCCAGGACAATGCCTACAAGGACACCCACGATGACCGCCACCGAAATAACCGCTGCAGCGACTCCGCTTTTGCCCATACGCCCAAAGAAGGCCGCGATTTGCTCTCCTTTGGTGGGGACGGGAATCGGTGCCGCCTCGGGCAGGGAGGCGGAGAGGATCATATCGTCGTCCAGGCCCTCCAGCAATCGAAATGCTGACAAGCCCTTGATCTTTTGCTTGCTCATACCGTATACCCCCTTTCGTTCAGGTAGACCCGTAGCTTCTCCCGGGTCTTGTACAGCCGCAGAGACACGGCGTTGGGCGTCATGCCGTAGCCCTCGGCCATTCTCTGTACCTCGTAGGCGTGAAAATAGCGGCCTACGAACAGATTGCGGTCGGTCTCGTCCAGCTCAAGCAGGAATGTCTTGATATGGTTCAGAAGCTCGGTGGCATCGCGCTCGTCGGGAGCGGGGATGCAGTCGCCCAGCTCTGAAAGCATCACCGTAAACTCGATGTCCCGCTTCTGCCGCCGCTGGGCGCGAAAGCGATCCAAAGCCAGATTGCGGGTGATGCGGGTCAAGAATGCTCCGAGCGCGCGGGGCCTTTCGGGCGGGATGGACTTCCAGGCCTTCAGGTAGGTGTCGTTGACGCACTCCTCGGCGTCGGAGCTGTCGCCTAAAATGTTCATGGCAACTCTTGTGCAAAGCCCGCCGTATCGTTCGTGGGTGAGCTCAATGGCGCGTTCGTTTCTCTGCCAGTACAGCTCCACGATCTCGGCGTCGCGGGCGGTAGTGATGGGATCCATAGTCGTTCTCCTTTCGCGGGTATTGAGGCCTCTGTTTATGTAGACGACGTTTGCGGGGGAATCTTTCCGATTTTTTGAAATTTTCTTTTCCTGCATTATATCATAATCTCGCCCACGTGTCAAGAAAGCCCTGTGTCTCGATTTTTTTGACTTGGAATATTGACTTTTCCCCCAGCGTATGCTATCATTAAGAAAATAACACCCATCGGAGGTCTCCCATGAACCCCACCCGCATCCGTACCCTTGGTATTCCCGTCGGCACCATGCCTACGGGGAGACTCAATAAGATCACCGACGTCCCCGGTGTGACCGTAGGACATTGCACCATTGATACCGACCGCCAGAAAACGGGCGTGACGGTCATCATCCCCGCCGAGGGCAATCTCTACACCCATCCCCTCACCGCCGCCTGCCATGTCATCAATGGCTTTGGCAAGTCCGCAGGGCTCATGCAGGTGCAGGAGCTGGGAACCCTGGAAACCCCCATCGCCCTGACGGGCACATTGAACGTGGGTAAGATCCACGACGCCATGGTGAGCTATACAATTAAACAGTGCGAGGCCGAGGGCAAGGCCTGCC